>JAYENY010000023.1:0-6634 GCA_034722415.1 Patescibacteria group bacterium | reverse complement strand
GCTGTAGATGGTAAGGAATATTTAATTACTAGAGAGGAGGATATTTTAGCAATTTTAGAATAATTAATTTATATAAAAATGGCAAAAGATATAAAATACTCTGAAACAGCTCGAAAAAAATTAAAAATAGGAGCTGACAAATTAACAAACGCTGTAAAGGTTACAATAGGACCTAGAGGCAGGAATGTTATCCTAGATAGAGGCTTTGGATCTCCTACAATTACAAATGATGGAGTTACTATTGCGAAAGATATTCAATTGGAAGATAAGATTGAAAATCTTGGTGCCGAGATTGTAAAAGAGGTTGCCTCAAAAACTAATGATTCCGCTGGTGACGGAACTACAACAGCTACTGTTTTAGCTCAAGCAATTATTGCTGAAGGGTTAAAAAATGTGGCTGCTGGTGCTAATCCTTTATCCTTAAAAAAGGGCATTGATAAAGCAACTAAAAAAGTTGTTGAATTTTTAAAACAATCATCTCAGCCAATGTCTGGAAGAGATGATATTGCAAAAGTAGCTACTATAGCTGCAGAAGATTCTCAACTTGGTAATTTAATTGCTGAAGTTATCGATGAGGTTGGGAAAGATGGAGTAGTAACCGTTGAGGAATCAAAGACATTTGGTTTACAGAAAGACATTGTAAAAGGACTTCAAATTGATAAAGGATATGTATCTCCATATATGATTACTGATGCAGATCATATGAAGGCTGAATTAGATGAGCCATATATTCTTGTTACAGATGCAAAAGTTTCTTCTTTAAAAGAAATTGTTCCTATTTTAGAAAAAATAACTCAAGCTGGCAAAAAAGATTTTGTTTTGATCGCTGATGATATCGATGGAGAAGCATTAGCTACTCTTTTGGTTAATAAATTAAGGGGCACATTAAATGCTTTAGCAATAAAAGCTCCAGGATTTGGAGATAAGAAGAAAGAGGTGCTAGAAGATATTGCTTGTCTCGTTGGAGCAAAGGTTATTTCTGAAGACGTTGGATTGAAAGTTGAGAGCGCTGAATTAGAGATGCTTGGTCAAGCAAGAAAAGTAGTAGCTACAAAAGAGAATACTATTTTTGTAGAAGGAAAAGGAAATAAAGAAGAAATTGATGCTCGAATTAATCAAATAAAAAAACAATTAGATGTTGTTGACTCTGAATTTGATAAAGAGAAGCTTCAAGAGCGACTAGCAAAACTTGTTGGTGGAGTAGCTGTTATTAAAGTGGGTGCGCCAACAGAAATTGAGCAAAAAGCAAAACAGCATAAGGCAGAGGATGCTTTATCTGCTGCTCGATCTGCTATTGAAGAGGGGATTGTTCCTGGAGGAGGAGTAGCCCTTTTAGAGGCAACAAAAGTATTAGATCAGATTGAAATTAAAGAGAAGGGAAATTTAGCAAAAGAAATTCAAACAGGAATTGATATACTTAAAAGAGCGATCGAAGAACCCGCCAGACAAATTGCCCGTAACGCAGGGGTTGATGCAGGAGTAGTAGTAGCTAGAGTCAAAGGGAATCAAGAATTTGGCTTTGGTTTCAATGCTCAAATATTACATTTCGAAAATTTAATGCAAGCAGGAATTATTGACCCAACTAAAGTCGTAAGATCTGCTTTAGAAAACGCTGCTTCTGCTGCCAGTACTTTTTTAACCACAGAAGTAGTTGTAGTTGATAAGCCAGAGAAGAAAGAACCATCTCCAGGAATGCCAGCTGGCAATCCTTACGGAGGGTTTTAAAGTAAAAAATTCTAGAAAAGTAGCTCGTTAAGGCGGGTTGCTTTTTGGTTCGAAAAATGATATCCTTTTAATGTAATATTATGATTAATTATATAAAATTATGAGCACATTACTTACTATTATCCTTGCTTTAGTGGTAGCAGGTTTCTTTTTTATTGTTGGTATTTTTAATCGTTTTGTTGTTCTTAGAAATAGAGCAAAAGAGGCATGGGCTGATATTGATGTTCAACTAAAAAGACGATATAATCTGATTCCTAATTTAGTTAGCGCAGTGAAAGGATATGCTAAGCATGAGAGAGAGCTTTTTGAAAAAGTAACTCAAGCTAGATCACAAGCCATGAACGCCCAAGGAGCAGTAGAAAAGGGGAAAGCAGAAAATATGCTTTCAAATACATTGAAATCTCTTTTTGCTGTGGCAGAGAATTATCCAGATTTAAAAGCAGCGGAAAATTTTAAACATCTCCAAGAAGAGTTAACAGATACCGAAGACAAGGTTCAAGCTTCTCGAAGATTTTATAACAATAATGTCAAAGCGTTGAATATAAAGATTGAGAGCTTTCCTTCTAATATAATTGCCAAAGCTTTTAACTACAAACAAATGGATTTGTTCGAGTTAATGGACAAAGAACAAAGAGAAGTACCGAAAGTAGAATTTTAATTTTTCAAGAAATCTGTACCTAGGGAATGGAATATGACACTTTATCATGTTGCTGAAAAAAACGTTCGTAAGACATGGTTTTTACTAACCTTTTTTTTGGTATTAATAATAGGGTTTGGTTGGCTGTTTAGCTATATCCTAGAAAGTCCAGGGATATTACTTATTGCTACAATTTTGAGCGTACTGATGAGTTTTACTAGTTATTGGTATTCAGATAAGATTGTACTTTCTATGACAGGAGCTAAGTTAATAAAAAAAAGTGATAACCCTACCTTATATAGAACTGTTGAGAATCTTTGCATTACTACTGGTTTGCCTTTTCCTAAAATATATATTATAAATGAAAGTCAGCCGAATGCTTTTGCCACTGGGAGAAATACTAAGCACGCAGTAATTGCCATAACTCAAGGATTATTAGATAAATTAGATAAGGCTGAGCTTGAAGGAGTTATTGCCCATGAACTTTCTCATATTAAGAATAAAGATATGCTTTTACAGACAATGGTTGTTGTTTTAGTTGGAATTATAGCTATGGCCTCCCACATATTTTTAAGAATCAGCTTTTATGGCGGAGGCAGGAAGAGAGATTCAAAAGGCAAGGCAGGAGCAATTATTCTTGTTCTAGGGATAGTTGCTGCAGTGTTAGCACCAATCGCGGCGAATTTAATTAAATTAGCTGTTTCTCGGAAAAGAGAATTTTTAGCAGATGCTAGTGGGGCTTTAATGACGCGATATCCAGAAGGATTAGCAAGAGCACTTCGAAAAATTGCTGCTGATCCAAACCCAATGAAGAAAGCAAATAATGCTACTGCCCATCTATATATTGCCAATCCTTTTCGTGGTAAACAGGCAAATAGTTGGTTTACAAAATTGTACTCAACTCATCCTCCAGTAGAAGAAAGAATTAGATCATTGCAGGAAATGAAGATATAGAAATAATGGTGGGGTGCTAGAGTGGCCAAATAGAACGGCTTGGAAAGCCGTGATCCTTATGGGTCCCGTGGGTTCGAATCCCACCCCCACCGCCAAAATAATATTATGAAAATTGCAGCAATTATACCCGCTTATAACGAAGAGAAAAGTATCAGCCCTATAATAAGGGTGGCGAGAGAGAATGCTTTAATTAACGAAGTCATTGTAGTAGATGATGGTTCTTCTGATGCCACAACAGAAGTTGCAAGAGGAGATGGGGCTAATGTAGTTAGAATAGAGGAGAATCAGGGCAAAGGGAATGCGCTAGAAGTAGGAATTCAAGAAACTGATGCAGATATCTTATTATTTCTAGATGCTGATTTAGTTGGCTTAAGGTCACAACATTTGACTATGCTCTTAGAGCCAGTAATAGAAGAAGTAGCTGATATGACAGTTGGAGCTATAGACAGGAAAATGTTCCGTACATTTTTAAATGAGTGGTTTAGAAAGACAGAATCACCCTTTTCAGGAATGAGAGTTATAAAAAGCTCTTTTTGGAGAGAAATTCCTAAAAAATATAAAAAGAAATTTTATATTGAGAGCGTTATTACTTATTTAGCGAAAAAAAATAATTTAAAAGTCATGCCATTTGTTTTAGAAGGAGTTAGACATATCACAAAGGAAAGGAAAATGGGATTCTGGGAAGGATCAAAAGCTAGATGGAAAATGAATTGGCAAATAATTTTAATTAATCTTGCTTTACGCTTAAAACCTAAAAATTCTCTTAAAATTCATTCAAGATAATGGATTCTCCTATTAATGAGATAAAAGAGCGACTAGATGTTGTGGACGTTATTTCTGGTTATATTAAAACAGAAAAAACAGGAGCAAATTATAGAGCTCTTTGTCCCTTTCATTCTGAAAAAAAACCCTCTTTATTTATTAGTCCAACTCGTCAGATTTGGAAATGTTTCGGTTGCGGTGCATCGGGCGATATGTTTGGTTTTGTAGAACAGATCGAAGGAGTGGAATTTGGGGATGCTTTACGAATTTTAGCTAAACGAGCAGGCGTAGAATTACGAAAACAAAATCCTAAAATTGAAACAGCTAGAAAAAGATTTTATGAGATTTGTGAATGGGCTGTAAAATTTTTTGAAAAACAACTTTACAATGGGCAAATAGGGAAAAAGGCAAAGGATTATCTTTTAAAAAGAGGAATTACAGAAAAATCAATCAAGGAGTGGAGAATTGGTTTTGCACCAGAAACATGGGATAGTTTGCTCAACTTTTTAAAAACAAAGGGATTTTCAGTGGGGGAGATTGAAAGGGCAGGATTAATTTTAACCAATGATAAAGGAAAGATATATGATAGGTTTCGAGGCCGTATAATTTTTCCAATTTTTGATTTAAATTCTCAAACTATTGGTTTTGGCGGACGAGCTTTTACTCAGTATAGAGAAAAAGGAAAAGAAGTAACTGCTAAATACCTTAACATTCCAAACACCTTGCTTTATAATAAAAGTAAAGTTCTTTACGGGTTGAATAGAGCCAAGGTTCCGATAAGAAAAGAGGATGCTTGTGTATTAGTAGAGGGATATACTGATGTTATAATGTCTCATCAAGCAGGAGTAGAGAATGTTGTTGCTACTTCTGGTACTGCCCTGACAAATGATCAACTTGTTATATTAAAAAGATATTCTGAGAATTTAATTACTGCTTTTGACATGGATATTGCCGGAGATTCTGCAACTAAAAGAGGGATTGACTTGGCGCAAGCACAAGGATTTGATATTAAGGTTGTGCATCTGTCTGAGGGGAAAGATCCTGCTGATGTCGCGTTTAGTAAGGCCGAGGATTGGAAGACAGCTGTTAAAGAAGCTAAATCTATTATTGATTTTTATTTCGAAAACGCTTTTTCAATGTTTGATAGTCAAAAAGCGGAGGGGAAAAGAAAAATTTCTCAAACTCTACTTCCAGTAATCAAGAGAATTCAGAATAAAATTGAACAATCATCTTGGATCAAAGAATTAGCCATGAAACTAGAAGTGAGCGAGGAAAGCGTTGAACAAGAATTGCAAAAATATTCTTCAGTCAAGAAAGTTCAATCAGAATCGAAAGAACCAATAACAAGTCAACCTATTGTTTCTGAATCTCCGAGAACAAGAAGGAAAGTCATAGAAGAAAAAATTATTTCTTTAATTTTGAACTATCCAGAAGGCTTAAAATTAATAAAAAGCGATTATTTGAATCTTTTTTCTTCGGGAACGAGAGAGGTTATAAAAATATTCCAAGATAATCCTAATAGTTTATCAAAAGATTTTAAAGATTTAGGGCTATCAGAAGAACAACAAGAATTCCTTAATTTCTTAGCGCTGAAGGGAGGCGTAGAGATTGAAGAAAGCGACGAAGATATTAATATCAAAGATGAAATTTTAATTTGCTTCCAAGAGTTAGGACAATTTGCAATTAAAGAAAAATTAAGAGAGCTTTCACGGAAAATTAAACAAGCCCAGAGAGATGGATTAAAAGAAAAGACAGAAAGTTTATCGGAAGAATTTAATAAATTAATTGAGAAATTAGCTAAAATAAATAATTAGTTTTATCATGATTAAAACAAAATCTAAAAAAATAAAAAAACTAGTTAAGAAAAAGAAAATAGTTAAGCCAGCTAAAAAGATAGTTAAGCCAGTTAAAAAGCGTAAAACAAGCAAAGTAGCTAAACAGAAAATAGTAAAAAAGATTAAGAAGAAAAAAGAAATTAAGAAAAAGGTTGCTAGGGTCAAGCCAAAAAAGAAAATTAAAAAGGTAGAGAAGAAAGTTGTTAAGAAAACGAATAAAAAGAAGAAAGTCTTTGTCCCGAAAAAGAAAGATAGAAAAAGAAAAAAGAATATTTTTATTGAGTCTAGAATCGAAGATTTAATTAAGAGAGGCAGGGGCAGGGGATTTGTTACTTATAGTGAAATTCTATATTTTTTTCCAGAACCAGAGAAAGATATCATTGGACTAGAAGATCTTTATCAACGGCTAGACGAAGAAGGAATTGAAGCAAAGAAGAGTCAAGATTTTTTACAAATAGAAAAAGATACTAAGAAAAAAGCAAAACCTCTTGTTGGCAGGAGGCCAGATTCTATTCAAATGTATTTAAAAGAGATCAGTAAGGTTGCTTTTTTAACAGCTAAAGAAGAGAAAGAATTAGCGCGAGGAATTGAAAAGGGCAGTATAGCTGCTAAACAAAGATTAATTAGAGCTAATTTGAGGTTAGTTGTTTCTATTGCGAAAAAATATGTAGGAAGAACGCCTAATCTAACTTTATTGGATTTGATTCAAGAAGGAAATTTA
>JAYENY010000022.1:0-24921 GCA_034722415.1 Patescibacteria group bacterium | reverse complement strand
AATTACCTTCTTATGGAGTTATGGCAGTAGAAAAAATAGCTAATAGAGTTTATAAGGTAAAAAAAATAATAGAAAAACCAGCTCCAGGAGAAGAACCGTCAGACTTAGCAATAGTTGGAAAATATATTTTGACTCCAGAAGTTTTTGACTATCTAAAAACCGCTAAACCAAATAGCAAGGGAGAAATTGTTTTAGCAGAAACATTTGATAAAATGTTAATAGCTGGTAAAACCATTTACGGTTATGAAATTGAAGGAAAATGGCTAGAATGTGGCACAAAGCTTGAATGGCTAAAAACGCATCTCTATTTTTCTCTTAAAGATGATCGCTTTAAGGGAGAGCTTAAATCCTTTATAAAAGAAAATAACCTAATTTAATATGCACGATATTTACGATCTAATCATAATCGGTGGAGGACCAGCAGCAATCTCTGCTGGGATTTATGCTGCTCGTAAAAAATTAAAAACTTTAATAATCTCTAAAGATTTTCAGGGTCAAGTAAAATTTGCAGTTTCAGTAGAGAATTATCCAGGATTTCAGAATATTACCGGAGTTGAGCTTGCTAAAAAATTTGAAGAGCATCTTAAAGCGCAAGATATAGAAGTTTTAAATGGTGAAGCAGTGAAAATAAAAAAGGAGAATCAATTTTTTGAAATTATTACGAATAAAGAAAAAAGATATATATGTTTAGCAATTATTATTGCTTCTGGATGTGACCCACGGCCACTGGAAGTTGAGGGAGAAAAAGAATTCATTGGCAGGGGAGTAACTTATTGTACAACTTGCGATGCGCCTCTTTTTAAAGATAAACCAGTTGTTGTTATTGGAGGAGGAAATGCAGGAGTTACAGGAGCAGTTGAGCTCGCAAATTATGCAAAAAAAGTTTATTTACTAGAGTTTCAGTCTGAATTAGCTGCTGATGAGTTTGAACAAGAAAGAGCAAGGAATAACGAAAAAATAACTATTTTAACTTCTTCAGCGCTTAAGAAAATTGAAGGTAATAATTTTGTAGAAAAAATTATTTATGAAGATCTAAAAAGCAAAGAAAAAAAGACTCTAAAAGTAGGAGGAGTTTTTGTTTCTGTTGGCACTCAACCAGCAACTTCTTTTATTAACGAATTAGTTGATTTTAATGAGAAAGATGAAATTATTGTTGATCCAAAAACTTGCGAAACTAAAAGCAAGGGACTTTTTGCTGCTGGAGATGTAACAGACGTAATGTTCAATCAAATTGTTATTGCCGCAGGAGAAGGAGCTAAAGCTGCTCTTTCTGTGTATGAATATTTGAAAAAAACTAAAGCGTAAAAATGTCAAAAATTCAATCAATAGAAGCAAAGGAGATTAAGGACTCACGAGGAAATCCAACTATTGAGGTTGAGATAAAAAGTGGGGATTTTTTAGTTAAAGCAGGAGTTCCATCCGGCGCTTCAACTGGAAAACTCGAAGCTAAGGTAATAGATGTTGCACAAGCAATTAAAAACGTTAATGAAATTATTGGTCCGCAATTAATAGGAAAGGATCCTTGCGAACAGAAAAAAATAGATGATTTTTTAATTGAATTAGATTCCACAGAAAATAAATCTAATTTAGGAGCAAATGCAATTCTTGGTGTTTCAATAGCTGTTGCCAAACTAGGGGCTAAGATTAATAATTTATCATTATGGCAACATATTAGTAATCTATCAGAAATTGAATCACATATTCCATTTGCTTGTTTTAATATAATCAATGGTGGCGCACACGCTGAAAACGATTTAGACATTCAAGAATTTATGATTGTTCCGCAACATAAATTATTTTCTGAAAATTTTCAGATTGCTAAGGATATATATCAATCTCTTGAAAACACCTTAAAGGGTAAATTTGGAGAAATTACAATAGGGGACGAGGGTGGTTTTGCTCCGCCAATCTCTTCCATTAATGAAGCATTAAATTTAATTACTCAAGCAAATGAACGAATAGATGCGGATTCGGAAAAAACAAAAATTATCCTTGATTGTGCTGCTTCACAATTTGAAGATAATAGCAAATATCAAATAGAAAAATTTCTTTTTTCAAAAGAAGAATTGCTTAACTTTTATTCAGACTTAATTTCTCAATATCCAATAATCGGACTAGAAGATCCTTTTGAAGAAAATGATTGGCAAGGATTTCAATTAGCATATAATAATCTTGGAGATAAGGTTACTATTATAGGAGACGATTTGTTAGTAACAAATCCTAAAAGAATCAAAGAAGCAGCAGAAAAAACTGCATGCAATGGCGCAATTATTAAAGTTAATCAGATTGGAACTGTTAGCGAAGCAATAGAAGCGGTTAAGTTAGCTAAATCATATAGTTGGAAGATTATGGTTTCCCATCGCTCTGGGGAAACACTTGATGATTTTATTGCAGATTTTGCAGTTGGAGTTGGTGCTGATTTTATTAAATCTGGTGCTCCGGCCACTCCGGAACGTTTGTCTAAATATAATCGTTTGCTTGAAATAGAGAAAGAAATAATTAATAAGTTATGAAGAAAAAAATTTCTGCTCCTTTAGCGATCTTCATTATTGCTGTTTTCCTTTTAATCATTTGTGCAGCAATATTGTGGGAGATTTTAATCAGTTGCCAAAAGCCACTGGACAATACAACGACTCCAACTGTTTTTTTAAATGATTTCATCATTGTAAGTTCACTTGCTTTTAAGAAAGAGATAGAGAGTCCTGTTTCTGTGAAAGGGAGATCTAATACTTTTGAGGCGAATGTGAGGATAAGAATAACGGATGACGATGAAAAGGTTTTGGCCGATACTTTCACAATGGGAGGCGCTTATGGAGAAATGAAACCTTTCAGCTTGGATGTTGTTTACGACAGTCCTTCTGCTAGCACAGGAATTGTGGAAGTGTTTGAAGATAGCACAAAAGATGGGACAGAGATGAATAAAATTACCGTGCCTGTCATTTTTCAAGATTATTCAGAGGAGTGCACCAGAGAGGGGGAAAGTGCCTGTGGTCCTCTGGGGTGTAAAGATTGCTGTTCGGGATTAATACGTGCTGAGTTTAGAGAACCTATGAAAAATAAAAATAACCAAATAGTGTGTAAGGAAACTGGAATGACAGTTCACTATTGTATCAAATGCGGAGACGGGGCATGTGACAAAATAGAGAATTGGTGTGTCTGTCCCGAAGACTGCCAAAAACCAGACCCCGAGGACTTAGAGCTGTACCCATTTTAAGTTTTTTTGAAAGTTTTAAAATTAAATTAACCGAGGTGAAAAGAATTTTTCTCAGCCCAACATTGAACTATGAGCCAAAACTTTTTTCTAACGAGGACAAGAATTACATCATTCTTATTGATGATTTTAGGATCGATAGGATTACTGATATCGTTACGGTTAATAGAACGATTAATAGGTGTGGCTGTGTACGTCGGGCCATGGATAGTGTTTTGGACAGTAATAGCCACATCTTTTTCTATCTCAAGTATTGTTGGAGCCTTTCTTCTTTCAAAACAGAAGCGTTCAGGGTGGTATATTAGTATTATTATATCAATTCTTTTCTTTTGTTTTATTTCGTATTGTCTTGGGGGAATAATATATGATGAAATTACTACAACTTCACCCGAGAGCTTCTTCGGGGAAGGAATAATGTTCGTCGTCATTATTATTTCGTTACTTGTATTATCAGTTTACTTATTGATTTCATTGTTACGAGAACGAAAAACTTTTTTAAACAAAACTTACAGCAATTAAAAAGAAAAACGATATGTATAAATTAGTTTTGCTTCGGCACGGAGAAAGCGAATGGAATAAAGAGAATCGATTCACAGGGTGGACTGATGTTGGATTAACTGAAAAAGGAACACAAGAAGCAATCAAAGCAGGAGAGATTTTAAAAAGAGAAGGATATATTTTTGATATTGCTTTTACTTCTTTTTTAATAAAGGCAACTAAAACCTTAGATATTGTTTTAAAAAAGATGGAATTAGAAAATATTCCTATTAGAAAGTCTTGGCGTTTAAATGAGAGACACTATGGGGCACTGCAAGGGTTAAATAAAGCAGAGACCGCTAAAGAGCACGGAGAAGAACAGGTTTTCCTATGGAGAAGAAGTTATGATACTAGACCACCATTATTAACAGAGGACGATAAAAGATATCCTGGAAAAGATCCACTTTATCAAAGCTTAAAAAAAGAAGAAATCCCTCTTGGCGAATCATTAAAGGACACAGAAGCTAGAGTTCTTTATTATTGGGAAAAAGAAATAGCTCCAACTATAATATCTGGTAAAAAAGTTTTAATTTCAGCTCACGGAAATAGTTTAAGAGCATTAATAAAATATCTTGATAATATTCCTTCTGATAAAATTTCTGAATTAAACATTCCAACTGGTGTGCCACTAATATATGAGCTAGATGAAAATTTGAAACCCATAAAGCATTATTATTTAGGAGATTCAGAGAAAATAAAAGAAGCTATGGAGAACGTTGCAAATCAAGCAAAAATTTCCTAAAATTAAAAATTATGTTAAGCTAGTGTTATTGTAATAATTAATCATTAAATTAAAAAAATGAATAAAAGTTTATTAACTTATGTTTTCGGAGGCGTTGCGTTAGCTCTTTTAGTGTTTGTTGGTTATCAGAATTATGATCCATCGCAAATTAAGTCTAACGGAGATGCTGGTGAAATTATTCCCATGGAAGAAGTAGGCGAATATACAGTTGATTTTATTAAAGAGAATTTAATCAATGTACCTATGGAATTTGAGATTCTAGAGGTTAAAGAAGAAAATGGTCTTTATGAAATAAAATTCGCAATGTTGAATAATGGAGAAACTCAAGAAGACACTGGTTATGTAACTAAAAATGGTAAATATTTATTTTTCCAACCATTTACCATGATTATTCCAGAGCCACAAGCTTTTAATAAAACAGATAAACCAATTGTAGATTTATATGTAATGTCTTTTTGCCCTTTTGGCAACCAGGCAGAAGAATTAATGATGCCAGTTGTAGAACTCTTAGGAGATAGCGTAGAAGTTGAACTCCATTACATTGTTTATAATAATTATCAAAGTGGTTATCCAGAATATTGTCTAGATCAAGGAAACAAGTATTGTTCTATGCACGGCATTCAAGAGTTAAGTCAAGGGATAAGAGAATTGTGTGTTCAAAAATATCAGAGGGATAAGTTCTGGAGCTTTGTAAAAGCTATTAATGATAATTCTGATTATGAGAATGTAGATAGTAAATGGGAAGGCATTGCACAAGGGATTGGTATTAATGTTTCCCAAATTAAAACTTGCGAGCAAGATGAGGGTATGACATTATTGTCAGAAGAATTAGCTTTGACTGAACAAGAATATCCTGTCCAAGACCCAGCAAGGCATAAGGGAAATGCATCAACAGAAATCTCTGGTTCTCCAACAATGACTGTTAATGGAATGATTTTTGATGGTCAACGAAGCGCTGATGGATACAAGGAGGCGATTTGTTCAGCTATGACAAATCCTATCCCAGAATGTGATGAAGTAATAGAAGCTGAAGACTCAGCTGATCCTGGTAGTTGCGGATAATCATTTAATCAATTCTTATTTATGTCAAAAGTAAAAATATTTTCTACCCCTAGTTGTCCTTATTGTGAATTGCTAAAACAATTTCTAACAGAAAAAGGAATAAAGTTTGAAGTAATCGATGTATCTCAGGATGAAAAAAACCAAAAATATATTATGGAAAAAACAGGCAAAATTACCGTCCCAGTAACAGAGATAGATGGAGAAATTGTAGTTGGATTTGAAAAGGCAAAAATTATGGAATTGCTTAAGCTTAAAGATTAGTTTTTTTAACTATATCGGAGAATATATAATTAATATAATTTAATTATGACAAAAATAGCCATCAATGGATTCGGTCGTATTGGACGATTATGTTTAAGGCATATTCTAGAAAACCATCCAGGGATTGAAGTGATAGCTATTAACGATTTGTCTTCTGCTGATATTTTACAGCATCTCTTTAGATATGATTCCTCTTATGGGATATACGATAAAGAAATTAATTCTCAATTTTTCTGCGAAAAAGATCCGGAAAAACTTCCGTGGAAAAAATTAGGAGTTGATATAGTCTTAGAATGTACTGGGGTGTTTAGAGATAGAAAAGGAGCAGGAAAACATCTTAAGGCTGGAGCGAAAAAGGTTATTATTTCTGCACCAGCTAAAGACGACGATATTCCCAGTTTTGTTATTGGAGTAAATAAAGATATTTTTGATCCTAAGAAAGATGATATTGTAGATATGGGTTCTTGTACCACTAATTGCTTGGCTCCAGTAGCTAAAATTTTAGACGATAACCTTGGGATTGTTAATGGGCATATGACTACAATTCACAGCTATACAAATGGTCAAAAGATTCTAGATATGGTTCATAAAGATTTTCGTAGAGCTAGAACAGCTGGAGCGAATATTATTCCAACCACAACTGGAGCAACTAAAGCAATTGGAAAAGTTCTACCTGAATTGAAGGGAAAAATAGCAGGAATGGCCATGAGAATTCCTACACAAGTAGTTTCTCTAATTGATTTAGTTTGTTTGGTAGAGAAATCTACAACTGCTAAAGAGATAAATTCTTTATTTAAAAAAGCATCTGCGCAAGATAATTTCAATGGAATTTTAAGCATTGAAGAAGCTCCATTGGTCTCAATGGATTATAAGGGAAATACATTTTCAGCAATAGTTGATGCCGAATCAACAAGCGTAAAGGATAAACTAGTTAAAGTTATTGCTTGGTATGATAATGAATATGCTTATGCCTGTCGCTTAGCTGAGTTTGCAGAATTTATAGGAAAGAAACTTTAAAAGTTCGAGTTCTACCCGCGGAGCTAGTATCTAGAAACCCTTTGTTTATAAGGGTTTTTAGCTATATTGACGTATTAATTACATTATTGTAATATATAATTGTTAGAAGGAGGAAACATGTCACGAATAACAGCAGAGATGCTCAGGGACTTAGGGAGATAGCCTCCAGGAGTCGATGCTTTTGTTGAAGAATTTGAGAGGAGGACATCAGTGAAAAAATTTGCAAGATGGTTCAAGAAAATCGGGAGATATGATTGGTTATCGTGGTATTTTGAGCATATGCCATCAAGCTATCGGAGAGCCATGATTTTAGAAGGATGCCGCGTTGATGTGATCGCTCTCATTTCATCGGCTAAAAGAGGAAGGATCGGAGAAGCATTTCTTCTCGTTTTAAGCGGAGTAAAATCGCAAAGGAGATACTCTACGATTGCTCGGCGGGAAGGACACCTTCTAACATCAGTATTCCTCTGGGTGACATCATGAAGTCCAATATGAGGAGGTCGGGAATTTTATTTCTTGCCTCCTCGCCCTTATATAAAAGTTCGAAAATCGTTCCATCCGCGGAGCTTAGTAGCGAATAATTCGATAGCCAAGAGGCATCAAAGAATCGCTTTTTAAGTAGTTTTTTGGTCCAAACTATTGACATAATTATTTTCGGGACATATAATTTACATATTAGTATCTTTTCTGTCTTTATGGACAATAAAACCCTTTTATTAAAACAAAAAAGAAGGATTTTCTCAACAGATGATCTTGCTTTGATTTGGAATATTAAAAATAGGAATACATTAAGGATTACCATTCTTAGATATGTCAAAAACGACACCTTAATTAGGATTAAAAAAGGGCTGTATAGCACAGTATCTCTCAATGAAATTGATCCTTATTTGCTTGGAGTATCTTATGTCAAGGGATTCTGCTATGTTAGTATGCAAAGTGTTTTAGCAATACATGGTCTTATTAATCAAAATATTAAAGTAATTACTTTGATAGGGACCCGTTCGCAAAAATTTAAAATTGGTGAGTATGCGTATATTTCTAAAAAAATGAAATTAGATTACTTGAATAATTTAGAGGGCATTGATTTAGATGGAAAATACCCAATTGCGTCGCCTGAAAGGGCTGTTGCTGATTTGCTATATTTCAATTCTAAATTTCATTTTGACTCTAAAAGCAGAATTGATTGGAATAGAGTTAAGCAAATTAAAGAAAAAGTATTCTTATGAAAGTGCCTAGAAAAACTGAAATTCCTCATAAATTAGCAATGTATAGATTATTAGATGGTCTTTTGTCCAATGCCCTTATATCTACAAATATCTATTTTAAGGGTGGGACTTGTGCTGCAATGCTGGGCTATCTTGATAGGTTTAGCATAGATTTGGATTTTGATTTACCAGATAAATCGCAAAAAGCAAAAATTAGAAAGGAAATTTATACAGTAATTAAAGATTTGGGGCTTGAAATTAAAGATGAGTCCAAGGATCATCTTCAGTTTTTTCTTAAATATAGAGATGTCGCCAATCAGAGGAACACGCTTAAGTTAGAAATTGTAGATATTGTTTCAAAGGAGAATCAATATAGGAAATTCTATTTGATAGAGCTTGATAGATATTGTCAGGCTCAAACTATTGAGACCATGTTTGCGAATAAATTAGTGGCGCTTAAAGCAAGATGGAAGGAGGGCAAGAGCATTGCGGGAAGAGATCTATATCATATTCATTATTTTTTTAATCAAGGATTTGGGATTAATACAAAGGTTATTGAAGATATTTGCGGAAAGCCTTTCAAAGTTTATGCTACAGAGCTTTCATCTTTTATCAAAAAGAATATAAGCGAAAAAATGTTACTGGAAGATTTAAATCCAGTAATAGATTCTAAAAAGCTTAATGCCCTTGTCCCAAAAATAAAACAAGAAGTGATAATTGCCTTAGATTCAATATAGATTATGGGATAGTTATTATATTTTAGCTGCAAGATTGTCAAGAGATTTTGCAGTGAGGGAAGTCGGATTTCCTGCGGAAATGTCGTTTATTTCCTATATTATTTTAAACAAAAAAAATCGCTTTTTGAGCGGTTTTTTTGTATAATGAAATAATATACAGAATATTTATTATATATTGTTAGCTTTTATTATAGAGGCTGGATTAGGAAAGATGGGATCTTTTCTTGTATGTAAGCATGTGGCGAAAAAGAAGGGATTCGATTTAGGCTGGAAAGAAATAGTATTCTGGTGGATAAAATAACAAGGAGTTAAATTCTAATAAAAGAAAAGTAGATTTTTTATTTAATTTAAGATACAATATATTAATGATTTTGAGTTTTGATCAAAGTAAAAAATTATTGACTAAGTATAAGATTCCTTTTGTAAAAGGAGAATTAGTCGAAAGCAAAACAGCTGCTTTTAATTTTGTTAAAAAATATGGTTACCCTGTTGTTCTTAAAATAGATTTACCCAATATTTTGCACAAGACAGATATTGGCGGAGTTATTTTAGACATCAACAATAAAGAAAAGCTTATTTTATCTTGGGATAAATTATCTAAGCTAGGCAAGGTTTTAATTCAGAAACAAATAGGGGGAGTAGGGTTAATTATTGGTGCGAAAAAAGATCCTATATTTGGTCCAATAATTATGTTTGGTCTAGGAGGAATTTTTGCAGAAGCGTTGAAAGACGTTTCTTTTAGGTTGGCTCCTATTAATAAAAAAGAGGCTAAAGAAATGATTTCAGAAATTAAGGGGTACAAGATTTTAAAAGGTTATAGAGGCCAAGAACCAGTTAATCTTCTTAAACTAGAACAAATTCTATTATTGCTTTCGGATTTAATAACCAAAGAGAAAATACAAGAAATTGATCTAAATCCAGTTATGGCTGACTCCAAAAAAGCAATAATTGTTGATGCAAAAATTTTAATATGAAATTAAATTCTATTTTTAACCCTCAAACAGTTGCTATAATCGGTGCCACTGACAGAATTGGCTCAGTTGGAAGGGGATTAGTTAAAAATCTACTTGATAATGGAAGGTCAAGAAAAATTTATTTAATAAATCCTAATAGAAATAAGGTTTTTGGAATTAAAACATTCTCAGAAATTCAATCTGTAGATAAAAAAATTGATTTAGCAGTAATTGCTGTTCCAGCTAAAATAGTTTTCAAAATTGTTAAGCAATGTTGTGAAAAAAAGGTTAAAGGAATTATTATTATTTCTTCAGGATTTGCTGAAATCGGGACAGATGGAGCTCTTTTACAAAGCAAGGTTATAGGCCTTACAAACCGTGCAAATATAGCTCTTGTTGGACCTAATTGCCTAGGCGTTTTAAGGCCGTCTACAGGGCTAAATGCCTCTTTTGCACCCCTTTCCCCTAATAATGGAGCAATATCTCTTATATCCCAATCTGGGGCTCTTCTGGACTCGGTAATTGATGCATCAGCTGATAAATCCTATGGATTTTCTACTGTTTTATCATACGGTAATGAGGCAGGCATAACACTTCCTAATTTTTTAGATTGGGCTGGAAAAGATAAAAAAACTAAAGTGATTTCTTTGTATTTTGAAGGGCTTAAAAATGGTAGAGAATTTTTTAACGTTGCTAAAGAGGTAAGTAAAACAAAACCAATCATTGTTTTAAAGGGAGGAAAAACAAAGACAGCTCAAAAAGCAGTTTCCTCTCATACTGGATCTTTAGCTGGCGCAGCTGAAATTTATTCTGCTGCTTTTAAACAAGCAGGGCTTATTGAAGTTAATTCATTACAAGAACTTTTAGATGTTTCTAAAGCTCTTGTTTGGCAACCAAAATGTAAAAACGGAATAGGTATAATAACCAATGGTGGAGGAGCTGGTATTTTGGCTACTGATTATTGCCATCAGCTTGGAATAAAGTTAACAAAACTTGATTCAATTACAAGGGAAAAAATAAATAAGTCGAAAGAAATGCACCCAGGTTGGTCGAAGAATAATCCAATAGATGTTGTGGGAGATGCTTTATCAAATAGGTATAAGATAGCCATTGATGCTTTGATAAAACAGAAAGATGTTAATGGATTAATGATTATCCAAACCATGCAAGTAATGACCGAGCCAATAAAAAATGCTAAAATAATTATTAATGCTAAAAAAAGATATCCAAACAAACCAATCGTAACTGTTTTTATGGGTGGTAAGCTTACGAATCCAAGTATTAATCTTTTAGAAAAAAATAAAATACCTAATTACTCTGATCCCATGCGTGCAGCCCACGCATTTAAAGCGTTAATCAATAATAATTAATTAATAATTTTACTTATGGCTTTTAAAGATAAAAGATATATCCTTTGGTTCAAAAATACTACTATTAAAGATGTTCCTTTTGTTGGGGGCAAAAACGCTTCTTTAGGCGAGATGTATAGAAATCTTGTACCAAAAGGAGTAAACATTCCTAATGGTTTTGCTTTAACTTCACGATCTTATTTCCATTTCCTAGAGGAAGCGGGAATTAATGAAGAGCTCAAAGAAATCTTTAAGCAGCTAAAAGTAAATGATATTAAAAATCTTCAGGCAACTGGAGAAAAGGTTAGGAATATTATTCTAAAAGCAGAGTTTCCTAAAAAATTAGAGAAAAAAATAATAAAAAATTATAGAAAGCTTTGTGAGCTTTATAAAGAGAAGAATCTAAGCGTTGCTGTAAGAAGCTCTGCAACTGCTGAGGATCTTCCTACTGCTTCTTTCGCAGGACAACAAGAAACATATTTGAATGTTAGGGGAGAAGAAGACTTACTTCAATCAACTAAAAAATGTATTGCTTCATTATTTACTGATAGGGCGATTGCATATAGAGAAGAAAAGGGCTTTGACCATTTAGAAATTGCTCTTTCTGTTGGTATTCAAAAAATGGTTCGTTCGGATATTGGTTCTTCTGGAGTAATGTTTACATTAGACACAGAAACTGGTTTTAGAAATGTAGTTTTAATAAATTCTATTTGGGGAGTAGGGGAATTAATTGTTAAGGGGCAAATAACCCCTGATGAGTTTTTTGTTTTTAAACCAACTCTTGCAGAAGGATATAAGTCAATTATTGTTAAAAACTTAAGTAAAAAAACAAATAAATTAGTTTATAAAAAGAACGGTGGACTAAAAGAGGTTTCTGTTAATAAGAATCAACAATTAAAATTTTCTTTAACAGATAAGGATGTTTTAACATTAGCAAAATGGGGTTGTTTAATCGAAGAATATTATTCTGACCTTAATAAAAAATGGATGCCTCAAGATTTAGAGTGGGCGAAAGATGGAAAAACAGGAAAACTTTTTATTGTTCAATCAAGACCAGAAACAGTTCATGGTGCAACTAAGAAAAATACATATAAAGAATATAAAATTAACACTAAAAAAGAACCAATTTTAAGGGGAATTGCAATTGGAGACAAAATTGGGGAAGGCAAAGTACGCGCCATATCTAGCGTAAAGAAAATGAGTGAATTTAAAAAGGGAGAAATCTTAGTTACGAAAATGACTGATCCAGACTGGGTGCCAATCATGAAAATTGCTTCTGCTATTATTACTGATGAAGGAAGCAAGACCGCTCATGCTGCTATTGTCAGCCGAGAGCTAGGAATTCCTTGTATTGTTGGAACCAAAAAAGCTACTAAGATTTTAGCTACTGGAAAATATGTCACTGTTGACTGTACTCAGGGATTAAATGGTAGAATTTTCGCAGGCAAGGTTGATTATAGGGTTAAAGAATATAATCTTAAAAAAGTTCCAAAAACAAAGGTTAAAATAAGTATTAATATTGGATCTCCAGATTTAGCTTTCAAAACATCTTTTTTGCCTGTGAAAGGAGTTGGGCTAGCACGAGAAGAATTTATTATTGCTCAAAAGATACAATGTCATCCTATGGCGCTGCACGACTTTGATAAATTAAAAGATAAAAAAGTAAAAAAGAAGATAGAACAAATAACTGTTGAACATAAAGATAAAAAAGAATTCTTTATTAAAGAACTAGCTGAAGGCGTTGGACAGATTGCTGCTGCTTTTTATCCTCAAGAAGTAATTGTTCGCTTCTCTGATTTTAAAACAAATGAATATGCTCAACTTATTGGCGGAGCAATTTATGAACCTGAAGAAGAAAATCCAATGCTTGGGTGGCGTGGAGCTTCTCGCTATTATGATGAAAAATTTGTGCCTGCTTTTAAAATGGAGTGCGAAGCAATAAAAAGAGTAAGAAATATTTTCGGCTTAAAAAATGTTTCTTTAATGGTTCCGTTTTGCCGAACACCAGAAGAAGGGGAAAAAGTATTAGCATTAATGAAAAAATTTAGATTAGAAAAAGGAAAAGATGGACTTAAAGTTTATGTAATGTGTGAAATTCCTTCAAATATAATGTTGGTTGACGAATTTTTAGATGTTTTCGATGGAATGAGTATTGGCTCTAATGATTTAACTCAATTGACAATGGGAATGGACAGGGACAATGCCAATATAGTACATGTTGCAGATGAAAGAAATGAAGCAGTAAAAGCAATGCTTAGAAAGGTAATTAAAAGATGTCGAGAAAGGAAAAAATATGTAGGAATTTGCGGAGAAGCACCTTCAACCTTTCCTGAATTTGCTGAATTTTTGGCAAAAGAAAAAATACAAACAATGTCTTTAACTCCTGATGCTGTCATTAAAACGCTTTTGAAGATTGCTAAGAAATAATTATGAAAAGATACGATATTATAACTTTTGGATCCGCAAGCGAAGATGTCTTTGTTTTTTCAAAAAAGTTTTTTGATAAAAATCTTTGCTTTCCTGTTGGAGATAAAATAGAGATGGATAAGATTATAAGTCGAAGTGGTGGTGGAGGAGTTAATACAGCGACAACTTTTGCAATGCAAGGGTTTAAAGTTGCTTATTGTGGAAACATAGGTAAGGATTATGCTGGGTTTTCGATTCTATCAGATCTGCAAAAAAACAAAATATCAGAACAATTTTTAAAATTTTCAGATAGCAGAACTACCAATCATTCCGTTATTTTAAGCAAAAAGAAAAAAGGGAAAGCTATTTTAGTTTATAGGGATGCTTCGAATTACTTGCCTAAGGGTTTTAATTTAAGAAAAATGCGTGCTGGTTGGTTTTATTTGGCTCCGCTTGGTGGCGAATTTGCTAAAACAACAAAAAAAATTATTGATTTTGCCAATAAAAAGAAGATTAAAATTGCTTTTAATCCGAGTAAGGAACAAATTAAGAAATTCAAAAAAGATATTAAAAATTGGTTACCAAAAATAGATGTTTTGCTTCCGAACGAAAGAGAGGCCAAAATGCTCTTTGGTGATTATAAGAAAGCAGAGGACTTATTTAGAAAAATAAAGCCGTATTTAAATGGTATTATAGTCACTGGCGACAATAAAAAATCAATAGCATTTGATGGAAAGAATATTTACCGAGCGGAAGGATTAAAAGTGACAATAGCTGATAAAACAGGATCAGGAGATGCTTTTGATTCTGGCTTTATTTCTAGTCTAATAAAAACAAATAATATTAAAAAATCTTTGCAGTTTGCGACTGCAAATGCTGCAGCTTGTGTTCAGGATTTTGGCGCTAAAGAAGGCCTTTTAAAAAAGAGACAAAAATATAAAAAGGTAAAAGTAACAATATCTAAATTAACATAATGAAAACTCTTAAGTATCATTTCAAAAAAGCAGGGAAAAAGAAGCGGGCGATTGGACAATTCAACTTTTCTACCCTAGAACAATTAAAGGGTATAGTTGTTGCTGCTAAAGAAACGAAAACCCCCATTATTTTAGGAACTAGCGAGGGAGAGGTTAAATTCTTTGGAATGGAAGAGGCTATTTTACTCAGAGATCGTTACAGAAAAGATTTTCCACATATTTATTTAAATCTAGATCATGGTAAAGATATTAAATTAATACGAAGGGCGATTCATTTAGGCTATGACTGTATTCATCACGATGGATCAAAGCTTCCTTTTATTGAAAATATTAAAAAAACAAAAAAAATTGTAAAATACGCCCATAAAAAAGGAGTTTTAGTTGAAGGGGAAATAAAATCTATTAAAGGAGGTTCTAAGACGCATAAAGGGGTTTTGAAATTTAAAAAACAAGAATTTGAGGATGTTATCCAGGCAAAAGAATTTGTTCAAAAAACTAAAGTAGACAGCTTAGCAATTAATATTGGTAATGTTCATGGAACATATAATAAACCAATTAGATTAAATCTTGCTTTATTAAAAGAAATCAATAAAAATATACCTGTATTTTTAGTTCTTCACGGTGGTTCTGGCACAAAACAAACAGACATAAAAAAATCCATTAAAAATGGCATTGTTAAGATTAATATAAATACAGAGCTAAGATTGGTCTGGAAAAAGTCTTTCCAAAAGGCACTTAAACAAAAAACTATTAAACCGTATGAAATGCTTAAGCCTGTAATCCTGGCTATAGAAAAAAAGACAAAAGAGAAATTAAGGCTTTTTTAAAAGAAAAGCGCCCCTTGGTTTAAAACCAAAGGGCTTGGTGTGGGAGAAGGGTCTCGAACCCTCAAGGCAAATAGCGCTTATACAGCGCTTGCCCACCAGAATACCTAGTTATCAGCTGTATGCGTACGCCCGCGCGCGCGCACAGACGGTGCCCCTCAGTACTACTCTTCAGAGGAACTTCAACAACTAGTTGCGTATTGTTTCCTAAGCTCGGTCATTCAGCTATCACTCCGCTTCGGGCTCTCAGCATATCCTGACACGTTTCCCAATTCTGCTACTCCCACAATAAAATAATGCTATACGAAACATAAAAACTTGTCAAGTAATTTAGTAAAAAATATGAAAAAGAAAACAATTCTAACAGGAGACAGACCTACTGGGCGTTTACACTTAGGCCATTATGTTGGTTCTTTGAAAAATAGGGTAGCACTTCAAGATGAATACGACTGCTATTTTATTATCGCTGACTATCAAGTTCTCACAGATAAATTATTAAAATCAAAGGAAATAGAAAACAATATTAAAGAAATTGTTTTAGATTATCTTTCTTTAGGAATTAATCCTAAGAAATCAACTATTTTTGTAGAATCACAAATACCTCAGATTCCTCAATTAGGATTGATTTTTTCAATGCTAACCACTTTAGCTAAAGTTAAAAGAAATCCTACTATCAAAGAACAAATTAATAGTACGGGCATTAAACGAGCAAGCTTGGGCTATATCAGCTGGCCCGTTAGTCAGGCAGCTGATATTTTAAGCTTAAGAGCAGACGCTGTTCCTGTTGGAAAAGATCAATTACCCCATATTGAATTAACAAGAGAAATTGCTTCAAGTTTTAATGGTTCCTTTGGAAATGTTTTTCCAATCCCTAAAGCAATCTTAGGCGAGATTCCAACATTGCCAGGATTAGATGGGCAAAAAATGAGCAAATCAAGAAATAATGCTATTTTCTTATCAGATTCTCCAAAAATAGTGGAGAAGAAAATAATGAGTGCTATAACTGATACTAAAAAAATTCACTTAGACGATAAGGGAAGACCAGAAGTTTGCAATATTTATAAATACTATGAGGCATTTTTTCCAAACAAGGCAAAAGAAATTAAGCCATTGTGTGAAGCAGGAAAGATCGGTTGCGTAGAATGCAAAAAAGAATTAGCAAAAATCTTAAATGAATTTTTAGATCCAATTAGAGAAAAAAGAAAGAAGTTTGCAAAAAATCCAAAACTAATCAAAGAGATCCTGGAACAGGGGAGAGTTAAAACAGAAGCAAGAGCGAAAGAAACACTAAAACTTGTTAAGGAAGCTATGAAGATGGAATACGATTTCTAATATTAAAGAATATAAGAACCGTCTTTAATGGACGGTTTTTGTGTAAAAAGACTTGACAAATATTCTAATATAGCATATATTACAAATAGTTCATTAAATAGAGACCACCCGTGTCGGAGTTAGCTATGAGTTCTTGAAACAAATCAAGAATTGATAGGTAACTCTGCCACGGTAAAGGACTCCGACATGCTAGCAAGCATAGAGACTCTGATTGCCTGAACGTTGATGAGCGGCAAAAGTCGTATCGTGACAAATCTCCCCAATCTTAAGAGCGGATAGCAGATTGGTAAAGTGAGAACGTTTTTGCTAGGCACACCGTGATCTCCTTACATCGTAGGGCTCGAGCCCTTGTTGTAATAGCTTTCGCAAAAAAATAAAAAGGCGAATTTAGCCAACCGGGAACCGCTGCAGAGTGAGATTCCCGGCCAGTTCCAACAATGTGTACGATACGTCGTACACATTTTTTCATTTTAATTCTATTTTTTCTACAAACATTAATTCACTAATCAAAGGCAAATATTTTTTCAATTTATTTTTATTTTTAGTTTCAATGAATACTTTCTTGAGATCTGCTTTCATAGAAAGATGTTGTTCTGATTTATGTTTCCTAATTCGGGCAATAGCATCAATCACTAGTTCGAAATCATTTGCTGTTTTTTTAAAATAAAGCTTTTTTTCTAATTTAGGCAATCTTGTAAGATGAATGCTTTTTATTTTTTCTTTTTTTCTAAAATAATCTTGATAAACATTTTCTGTAATAAAAGGAGCAATGGGCGCGTATAATTTAAGAGATCCAAGAATAATATTATAAAGAGTAAATTGAGCTGCTCTTTTTGTTTTATTATCACCTTGATTATAAAGACGTGATTTAACTATTTCTAAATAATAATCACAAAGATTTTTCCAAAAGAAATTATCTATTATTTCTTTAGCTCGAGAATATTCATATTTATCCATCTTATTCGTGTATTGCTCTATTGCTTCATAAAATTTACTTAAAATCCATTTATCTTCGTCTTCAAGATATTTTATATCAGTCAAACGTGGAGAATAATTTTCAACATGCATTAAAGCAAATTTTGAAGCATTCCAAATCTTTATAACTGTTCTTTTTCCTATCTTGATTTCATCCTGGCTATATCTTAAGTCTTCGCCTAGAGCAGATTGTGCAGCCCAAAAACGCATTGCATCTGTTCCGTATTCATCTATAATTTTCTGTGGCTCTATAATATTTCCCTTTGATTTAGACATTTTTTTACCTTCTGGATCTAGAACAAATCCGGAAATAACTACATCTTTCCATGGAAGCTTTTTAAGGTGTAAATAGGAGCGAGCTAAAGTATAAAAAAGCCAAAAGTTTATAATATCATGCGCTTGGGGACGAAGAGACATTGGAATCATCTTATCTCTAACTTTTTTATCTTTAATCAATGATAAAGCAATTTGAGGGGTTAACGCACTCGTCACCCATGTATCAAACACATCTTTCTCAGGAATATATTTCTCACTTCCACATTTACATTTCTTTTTGGGTTTTGAATGAATAGGGTCAATAGGCAATTCTTTTATATCCGCCAAAATTACTTCACCGCATTTTTCACAATGCCAAACAGGGATAGGAGTACCAAAATATCTTTGTCTAGAAATACACCAATCCCAACCAAGCCCTTTAATCCAATTATCTAAACGGACTTTCATATACGGAGGATACCAATTAAGTTTGATAGACTGTTTAAGAAATTGATCTTTTAAATCTAGGTATTTAATAAACCATTGTTTTGTTGGTAGAATCTCAATTTCTGTGCCACATCTTTCGTGAACATTAACAGCGTGAGTTATTCTTTTTTGATCTTTAACTAAATTCTTTTCTTTAAGTTTCTCTACAATCTTTCTTTGAGCAATTTTTGCTGGCAACCCAACAAACTCTTTTGCTAATTTATTCATTTTACCGTCTTTGCCAAGAGAAATTTGAAGAGGTAATTTGTGTTTCAAAAACCATTCAATATCTGTGGTGTCTCCAAAAGTACAACACATTACAGCTCCTGTGCCTTTTTCTTTATCAACCTTGTCATCTGCAATAATTTTTACTTTTTGATTAAAAAGCGGAACAATTACAGTTTTGCCAATAAAATCCTTATACCTCTGATCTTTTGGATGAACAAAAATGGCCACACAACTTGGTAAAAGCTCTGGCCTAGTAGTAGCAATTATTATTCTCCCACCTGCCTCAAGTTTAAATTCAATTTCATTAAAAAAAGCAGGCATTTCTTTATCCTCCATCTCTGCCTGAGCAATGGCTGTTTGGCATTCTGGACACCAAAGAATGGGGGAGTTTTTCTGATAAACTCTATCTTGATTGTATAATTCTATAAAATGTTCTTGACTTATTTTCTGAGACTCAGGGCTGATAGTTGAATAAATCTTAGAGAAATCACACGACATACCAATTTTTTGCCAATCAGCAATAAAATCAGGAGTTAACTTTTTGAGAGTGCTTTGGCATAATTTAATAAAATCTTTTCTTTCTAGATTAAAAAAACGAACATTATTAGCCTTTTCAACTAGCTTTGCAGTTGCTAAGCCATTATTATCAATTCCAAAAGGATAGAAAACATTTTTTCCATTCATTCGTTGATATCTAGCAATAATATCTTCATGAGTATAGGAAAATGCATGGCCTAAATGCATTTTGCCGCTGAATGTAGGAGGGGGAGTGTCAATAGAAAAAATCTTACCTGATTTTCTAGAATCAAATTTAAAAATGCTTTCTTTTTCCCAGAATTTTTGCCATTTAGCTTCTTGTTTTTTAAAGTCGTATTGCTCTTTCATAATATTTTCTTATTATATCAAAAAGAAGAGTTTTTTCAATGAATAAAAACCGAAAAGCCCCTATAAATCAAGGGCTTCTATAAAATACTAGGGAAATCAAACGATGTTAGAACCTGCTTGGTATAAAATTAAAGTGAATCGAGGGGCTTGCCGTAGCAAACCCCTCGTAAAAATCAGCGGTTAGCTCACTGCTCGAATGAAACCATTTCGATTCCTTGTTGAAAAACAGCCGCTAACGTTCCCTTCTTGGCCCTTAATGAAGCCGGTAAAGTTCCGATACTCGGGGTTCTCAGGACGACGTTCGACCATATCGATGAATACAATTATGGTCTTTTTCGTCCTAAGAAAACTCTCAATGATTGTGAAATCGACAGTATGACGCGATGATCCTTCATCGCTGAACAACGCTAGCATCAGATCAAACTTATTCGGTCCAGCGATAATCTCTTTCCCTCTATCAGTGGCACCTCCTTGCTGATTCGCCTATTAAGGAATAGGCATTCCCCTTGTCTCGATTTCTCGAGACGACCCATCCATACAGATAGGAATTATGTATATATTATACCATGATATATTAAGAATTGTCAATATTATTAATAAAATAGACCATTTGGTCTAATTATAATCGATGTGGGCGAGAGAAAAATTTTCGGTTCATCTCTAGCTTTTGATTTTTAATCAAAAATTATGTATAGTGGAATAAGAATTTATCTGAAATTATGAAAAAAATACTTTTAGTTGAAGATGAAAAACTGATAAGAGAAATGTATATTTTTAAATTAGAAAACGAGGGTTTTGAAATTTTTGAAGCAATAAACATTAAAGAAGCCGAAAGAGTTTTAAATAAAAAGAAAATCGATTTAATGATTTTGGACATTCTGTTATCCAAAGAAAACGGACTGGATTACTTAGAGCGATTGCAGAAAGGGAAAAGAGAGGTGCCTACAGTTATTGTCATGTCTAATCTTGAGGGTCACGAATATAGGGAAAGAGCTAAAGAACTTAATGCAAAAGATTATTTTCTAAAAACTAGTTATGTTCCATCAGAAATAGTAGGTTTAGTAAAAAAATATTTGTAATTAAATTATTTATGACTAGAACTATCATAGGAAAAACAATCGAGAATATAGGGAAAAAGGTAAGCGTTTCTGGTTGGATAGACAGCTATAGATCTCATGGAAAAATCGTTTTTATTGACTTAAGAGATAAAAGCGGCACATTGCAGATTGTTTTTTCATCTGATTTATTAGAGCAAGCTAAGGAACTAAGACCCGAATGGGTTATAGAAATTAGTGGCACTGTAAACGAAAGGCCAGAGAAGATGGTTAATAAAAATATACCAACAGGCGGCGTTGAGATGGTTGCTGATACTTTAAAAATTTTATCTAAAGCAGAAACTCTTCCTATTCCTATTGATGATGATGGTTATGAAATTAAAGAAGAAATGCGCTTAAAATATAGATATTTAGATCTACGAAGAAAACGTTTAAAGAATAATCTTATTCTTCGACAGAAAACAACAAATTTTATTAGAAACTTCTTAAGCGAAAGGGATTTTACAGAAATAGAAACTCCTGTATTAACTAAATCCACACCTGAAGGAGCTCGAGATTTTTTAGTACCTTCACGACTCCAGTTGGGAAAATTTTATGCTTTACCTCAGAGCCCTCAGCAGTATAAGCAACTTTTGATGGTAGCTGGATTTGAAAAATATTTTCAATTCGCACACGTATTTCGTGATGAAGATTTGCGAGCAGATAGATTATTCGAGCATACTCAACTTGATCTTGAAATGAGTTTTGTAGAACAAGAGGATATCCTCACTTTAATAGAAGAAATGATTATTGAATTAGTCGAAAAGGTATTTAATAAAAAAATTCAAGAAAAACCATTTCCTCGTTTAAATTATCAAGAAGCAATGGAAAAATACAATAGTGATAAGCCAGACATTCGTAAAGACAAAGACTCGGATGAAATGGCGTTCTGTTGGACCGTTGACTTCCCAATGTTTGAAACCCTAGAAGATGGGTCTATCGATGCTGTGCATCATCCTTTTACAGCTCTTCAAGATCAAGATCTTCAAAAATTTAAAAAAATGAGCATTAAAGAATTAACATCAGAAAAGGGTAAAAAAGATCTTTTATCATTTAAGGCAAAACAATACGATTTAGTACTTAATGGATCCGAGGTAATGGGTGGGTCAATCAGAACTCATCAAGCAGATGTTTTGAAAAAAACCTTTGAAATATTAGGCAACTCGCCTGAATTAGTAGATGAAAAATTTGGTCATATACTTAAAGCGTTTCAATATGGAGTTCCTCCTCATGGTGGAATTGCTGCTGGCCTAGATCGATTGCTGCAAACAATCTTAAATGAGAAAAGCATTAGAGAAACTGTTGCTTTTCCTACAAACACTGCTGGAGTTACATCTGTAATGGATGCTCCTTCTGATGTTTCTGAAAAACAACTCAAAGAATTGGGATTAAAAACTTTTAAAAAGAAATGAAGCTAGAAACTTGGAAACTAAAAACTCGTTTTAAGTTCAGTTTTCAAAACGCTAAATATATTTTAGCTTTTTTAGTTTTTGTTTTTATCATCTTAGGAGGAGTTAAGTTAGGAAACATTATAAATGAATATGTCTACTGGCAAAATACAAAGGATATTTATACTGCTGCATTAATAACTCCTCCTATTGATTATTCCTATATGAAACCATTTCGCAATTGGGGAGTGGCAAATTTAGAGAATATAGGGGCTCAGGCAGCAATAGCTTTTGTAATAAAAGACAAAGGAGAAAGTCGTATAGTTTTTGAAAAAAATAGTTCAAAAATGTTACATATTGCCAGCTTAAGTAAAATCTTTACAGCCTATATCGCTCTTAAAAACTATGATTTGGAAGAAAAAATTACTATTACTAAACAAGTAGTCGATACAGAGGAAACAAAAGGACAATTTAGAATTGGTGAAAAATTTACAGTAGAAGAATTGCTTTATTCAATGTTGATCGAATCAAGTAATGATGCTGCTAAGGCTATAGCAGATGTTATGGGCGAAAGACAATTTGTTAAATTAATGAATTCTGAAGCAAAAAGCATGGGATTAAATAATAGCCATTTTGTAGATCCTATTGGCTTAGATCCTGATTTTCCTGGTGAAGGATATAATCACTCTACTGTTACTGACTTGGCTAAAATGATTGAACATATTCTAAAAGAATCAGAAAGAGATCCAAAAATTGCTAAACTTTTTGAAATAATCAAACAAGCAAAATACACTGTTACTCTTTCTAATGGCTCTAATCATCACCAAGCATTTAGCACAAATAAATTATTAGATGACTTTCCAAATCTAATTGGATCTAAAACAGGACAAACACCTATAGCAGGACAATGTTTATTAATGATTATGCCAAAAGAAAAGGGAAATGGTTCTGTGGTAGCTATTATATTAAATTCAAATAATCGTTTTGGAGAAATGAAAAAAATTATTAATTGGATACAAGAAGCATTTATATGGTAGGGGGACTTATTCAACATCTTCAAGAAGCCGAATTAGTTTTTAGTGTTATTAAAATTCTTATTTTAGGTACTATTTCTTTTGTTATAGCTATTTTAGCCACGCCTTTATTAACTCATTATTTATACAAGCATAAACTTTGGAAAAAAACAGTCAGAGAAAAATCGATTGATGGAAAGGAGATGCCTGTTTTCCAAAAATTCCACGGAAAAGAGGAGGTTAAGACTCCACGCCTTGGAGGACTTTTAATCTGGATTATTCCTCCTGTTCTGGCAATTCTTTTCTTTCTGCTTACTGAATTTGATGGCACAATTATTGAAAAATTAAATTTCTTAAGCCGTTCTCAAACTTGGCTTCCTTTGTTAGGAATGGTTGCTGCTTCTATAGTCGGGCTTATTGATGATTTACTCCAAGTAAGAAGCAAAGGACGCTATATCGGAGGGGGATTAAGTTTAAAATATCGTTTAATCTCTATTTTTCTAATTGGCCTAATCGGTGGTTGGTGGTTCTATTCTAAATTAGGATGGACAAGCTTGCATATTCCTGGAAACGGAGATCTTATAATAGGCGCTTGGTATATACCTTTCTTTATCTTTGTAATGCTTGCTGTTTACGCAGGCGGAGTAATTGATGGAATAGATGGATTAGCTGGAAGTAGCTTTTCGACAATATTTGGAGCTTTCTCTATTATTGCTCTTTTCAGGGGCCAAATTGATTTAGCTGCTTTTTGCGCTGTAGTATCTGGCGCGGTATTAGCTTTTTTGTGGTTTAATATTCCTCCGGCCCGTTTCTATATGGGTGAATCTGGAACAATGGGGCTATGTGTAGCTCTTACAATAGTTGCTTTTTTAACAGATTCTATTTTAGTTCTCCCGATTATTGCAATTCTTTTAGTGGTTGAAGCTGGTTCTGTAATTTTACAACAACTCTCAAAAAAATTCCTAAAACGAAAAATCTTTCTTGCTGCGCCAATTCATTATCATTTTGAGGCTAAGGGTTGGCCACACTATAAAGTAACAATGCGTTTCTGGGTTATCGGTCTAGTTGCGGCAATTCTCGGCGTTGCTATTCGTTTACTAGGGTAAATAGAGCTCGAGTTCTACACGTGGAGCATTTCAAAACTTTAAAAGATTTTCAAGGCCTTTTGAGCCAGTTTTAACAGTATGTTTGCGGTAATATAATGCTTTTCATCAGCATCGGTATATCTTTAATTAACATAAGTAATATGAATTGCCCATTTTGCAATATTGATAAAGATAAAACTAAAATTTTGGCAGATAAAAAATACACTTTAGTTATTTTAAGCAATCCTCGACTAATGGAAGGACATTTATTGGTTATCCCTAAAAGACATGTTGAAAAACTTTCAGAACTGAACGAACAGGAAAAAAAAGAGTTGTTTGATACGGTTATTGAATATCAAGAAAAGACGTTAAGCAAATTAGCAAAAGGATGCGACATTAGACAGAATTACAGACCATTCCAGATAGAAGATGGCTTAAAAATAAATCATCTGCATATTCATATACAGCCAAGGGAGCTCGAAGACGAATTATATCAAAAATGCCAAATCCACGAGAAAAATCTATTTACAAAGATAAAGAAAGAAGAAATAGAGAGAATTATTAAATTATTTGGAAATAACTAATGCCAAAGAGGTCCTAACATCGTCCCGTTTCTCCAGCAAAGAATCGTTTTTTAAGCGATTTTTTGGTAGCATGAGGTTATGCAAAATATAAAACAAAACGGATTCATTCAAATCTATATATCGCTAGTTTTAATAATTACAATTATAATAATGGTTGGAGCAACCAGCATTGTTTTATATAATCAAAATAAATTAACTCCTTCTACAGCTAGTATTGCAGAAGTATTAAAACAAATCGAAGCTGATAGAAATGTAGAAAAAATCAAAGAAAAAAAAACAAGAATTGGAATTAAGTGAACCAGAAGTAGAGATAGAAGT
>JAYENY010000021.1:0-7986 GCA_034722415.1 Patescibacteria group bacterium | reverse complement strand
CAGTAGTTGTTGGTAATGTTAGAGTAACTTCAGCAGCTGTATCTCCACCGATAATTCTTGTTCGTCCTTGTGCATCATAGAAATCTAAATATGTCCCACCATCTGATGTTCCATCAAAACAAGCTCCTCCTGTGCAATCTCCTACATCCGTCACATCTCCAGATCCTCCCGCAACAGTAGTAGTTGAGAATACTCCTGAATCTACTCTAACAATTCCTGTCCAAGAAGAAGAATCTTTTCCTGTGCCCCCATATTGAGAATCAATGATATCTCCGTTCCATGTAGCACTAGAAATAGTCCCAAGAGTTGATAATCCTGTAATGGTAATATTCCCTGATGTAACTAAATTACCAGATGTATCAACTGTTAATTCGTTATTCGGACCAACAGACATTGAAGAAAGAAAATTAGAAGTAGCATTGATTGTAAGGAAATCTGAGGAATCATTTCCTAGCGTTGTGTTACCTCCTACTCCTAAATCCTTTAATGAGCTAGCCCCACTTACTGCTAGAGAATCAAACATTCCTAGGCCTCCTACTTGTACTCCTTGTTGTTCTATGTATATAGGGGCAGAAGTATGCACAACCTGAGCTGGAGAAGATTTAAGTTTTTCAGTGATCTCTTGTAAATTAATTATGTCTTGTTCCCATTCCTTCAAATCTTCTAAATCCTGCCTAAGCATATCCATCTCTTCTGCAATAGCGGAATCAACAAGAGTTACTCTTTTTTCTATAACTTCCTTTGGAAGAATTTGTGTAACTTGTTGAACTTCAGTAATAATCTGTTTTGTGGTTACTCCTTGTTGTTTGAGTCCAGTGATTTGCTCCTTTAAAGAAGCAATTTCTTCTTTATCTAATTCATTTTGAGTTACTAAGTCTGTTAAAGAGTTAATCTTTGAATCCGTAATAATAGATTTGTTAACATCTTTTTCCCAGGCAACTGTTTTTGGCTTAGCAACAAAAACACTTCCTAGTTTATCTTTTAGCCATCCGAAATATGATGCAAAGACATGACCTGTTTCTTGCCAGACAGTAGTTGGGTAAATTGAAGATAATTCTTCAACTGGAGAAAGTGATTGATTAAGAATCAAGCTAACCTCTGCTCCTCCTTTGTTAATTTCTTTAGCTATAGAATTAAAAACAAAAGAAGATCTTTCAGCAACGTCAGAAAAAACGATTTTAACATCTTTGAGCGCACCAGGGAATCCTCCCTTACCGAGAGCGATTGATGAAGTTAATACTAAAAATGCTAATCCAATTACTACCCCAAATCTTAACCCTGACTCTTTGACTGGATCAATTATTGGCGGTTCAATTCTTTTTTCTAATTCTGGTATTTTTTCTTTTGGGCCTTCTTTTATCTTTTCAACTTCCAAAACACCCCTCTTAAGTTCTTTTTCCTTAATCTTCTGATTCAATTCTTCCCGATAATTCTGAGCTTTTAAAAGATACTCTTCTAACCATTCTTTTTTCGTTGCCCAATTCCTACCTAGTTTAATTGCCTTAAGCTTTCCTTGTCTAGCGCGCAAGCTTAAATACTCTTGAGAATATGGAAAATTCTCAGCCGCTTCTGCTAAAGAAATATATTCTTTTTTGTCTTTAAAATTCTTTTCCATTATCTAATCTTTGTGGTTATCCGATATGCTATTTTCGATCAATAGATAGTATATCGTATGCTTCATTTTCTCAATAAAAAACCCCTTCGTCAAGGGATAAATGTGAATAACTAATATTTTTATTTAACTAGTTCTAGCTTCTATATGCTCTAGCTATTAATTTTGATATTCTGAAGAATGCCCAAGCATATAAAAAGAGCTAACAAAGATGATCCCCCATAACTTACAAATGGTAATGGAATGCCTATTACGGGCAAAAATCCAATGTTAGTCCCTATATTTATGAAAAACTGAGCTATCACGACAATCCCTACTCCTAAAACAAAAATTCTCGAGAAATTATTACCAGCATATAGGGCTATTCTAATGAGTCGCCAAAAGAAAAACAAAAATAAAGAAGAAAGTATAAAAATTGCTAAAAATCCAAATTCTTCAGCTATGGCAGAAAAAATAAAATCTGTTTGTGGTTCGGTTAAAAAACCATATTGAGTTTGGGATCCCTGTCCTATGCCCTTCCCAAGCATTCCTCCATTACCAATAGCAATTTTTGCTTGTTTTTGGCTCCATCCTATCTCTAATGGTTGATATTCTGGTGTAGCAAAACTAATAATTCTTTCTTTCTGATAATCCTTGAACAAAAATATCCATGAAAAACAAAATAAGAGAATAGCGCAAAGCCCTAGAATTAAGAAATGTTTTAATCGTATTCCTGAAACCATTAAAATTCCTGCCCACAATAGAATTAGAACTAATACAGATCCCAGGTCTGGCTGGAGATACACTAGGAAAGCAGGCACAACAACGTAGAGGCCAGATAAAATAATATGATAAAATTTATACATTTCTATATGCCGGGCAGAAAAATATTTAGCTAAAATAATTATCAAAATTACCTTGGTAAACTCTACTGGTGAAAGAGAAACCGAGCCAATTCTATACCAACTTCTCACTCCCCTTATCGGATGACCAAATAGTAATAATCCGCCTAATGCTAACAGGCATAGGGAATATAAAATAAGAATTAAATAAGAATTTTCTTTTAAATTTCGGTAATCAAAAAACGAAGAAAAAATCATAAATAAAAATCCGATACTTAAAAAGATTGCTTGTTTTTTGAAATTTAAAAGATCGTCTCCATTGCCTAAAGAAGAGCTGTAAATCGACAAAAGCCCCATACCTGCCATAATTAGAACTGATATAGTCAAGGGCCAATCAAATTTTTTAAAATAACTAAACATATAAGGTTATAAAAGTTTCAAAAATTCTTTCTCGGTTAAAATTTTTATACTCAATTCTTTTGCTTTGCTTAATTTGCTTCCTGGGCTCTTCCCAACGACCAAAAAATCTGTATTTTTACTTAATGAGCCCCTAATCTCTCCGCCCAATTCTCTAATGCGAGTTTCGGCACTCCCACGCGACATGCTCTCTAGCGATCCAGTAATAACAAAGCTTTTATTAAGTAATTTACCATCGATTTCTAGGGGAGCTAACACACGAACTCCGACTTTTTTAAGTTGTTCTAAGAAGTCAATATTTTGTTTATCTCTAAACCAATCATATATGCTTTTGGCTGCTGCCGGACCGATGTCAGGAACCATTTCTAACTCTTCTAACCCAAGGCTCTTAAGACTACTGATGTTACCAAATCTCTTGGCCAAATCAATCGACGTTTCTTCGCCGATGTGGCGAATTCCCAAAGCATAAATAAAGCGATTTAAGGGAATTTTTTTTGTTTTACGTATTTCTTCTATTAAATTTTTCGCTGATTTTTCAGCGAACCTTTCCAGCAAAACGAGATCTTTCTCTTCTAATTTGAATAAATCTGATGGTTCTGTTATCAGCTCTTCAGTAATTAATTGCTCAATAATTTTTGGCCCCAATCCTTCAATGTTAAACCCTTTTTTAGAAATAAAATGTTCTAAAGATTCTCTTTTTCTTGCTGGACAATCTATATTAGGACATCTCCAAATTATTTCCTTAGCAGACCTGATTAATCGGGTTTCACAGGCTGGACATTTCTTGGGAAAATAAAACTCTTTTTCTTCCCCATTTCGTAATTTTTTTAAAGATTCAAATACTGCTGGAATAACATCTCCTGCTCTCTCTATAATAACTGTATCTCCTATCTTAACTCCTAATCGATTAATCTCATCTTCGTTATGAAGCGTTGCTTTGCTAATGATTGTTCCTCCTATTTTAACTGGGTCTAATATAGCAACTGGGGTAATTGCTCCTGTTCTACCAATTTGAACCTTTATATCCTTAATTTTGGTAGTCGCTTGTATTGATTGAAATTTAAAAGCACGAATTCCCCTAGGGCTTTTGCCCACCACACCCAGCTTATCAAAATCATCATTATTATTAACTAAAACAACTATTCCGTCAACTTGAAAGGATAAATTATCTCTCTTTTTTTCAGCTTTTTGCCAAAAATTTATAACTTCATCTATATTTTTATAAATTTTTCCCTTTTCAGCCTTAAACCCAAGAGAGCTACATATCTCGTGTTTTTGAGAATGTGTTAATATTCCTATATCGGTAGCTATATCGGATGGTATATCGTATGCAGAAAATTTTAGATTTCTTGATCCAGCTAACTTAGGATCAAGTTGTCTTATAGAGCCAGCAGCTAAATTTCTCGGATTAGAATATAGCTTTTTTCCATTTTCAGCTCTTAGTTGATTAATCCTAGTAAAAACATTTTTATCCATATATACCTCTCCTCTAATCTCAATCCTACTACTTCTTATGACTTTTTCTAATCGTCGTTGTAGCTTTTTATCAAATAAGGGCTTATATACTTGAAGCTTTAAAGGAATGCTTTGAATTGTTTTTATGTTTTGAGTTACGTTTTCTCCTATTTTTCCATTACCCCTAGTTACAGCTCTAGTTAAAACCCCATTTTCATATATTAATGCAACAGCAAAGCCGTCAATCTTAAGCTCACAAAAATATTCTAAATTTATTAATGAGTCTAATCTCTTTAAATAACTCTCCCATTGTTCTAGCTCTTCTCTATAAAAAATATCTTCTATAGAAAGCATTGGAATGCGATGCGCCACCTTTTCAAATTTATCCAATGGTTGACCACCAACTCTTTGAGTTGGAGAGTCTGATGTAAGAAATTCAGGATAGTCTTCTTCAAGAGATCTGAGTTCGTGCTTTAAAGAATCAAAAGCGGCATCAGAGATCTCCTGCTTATCTAACACGTGATATAAATAACGGTGATAATTAATCACCTTTTTTAACTTTTCTATTCTATTTTTTATAGACTGCTTATTCATTGTCCCGACCATCTCCTCCCCTCTTGGTTTAAAATAATCATTTTATTTATAAAAGTAAAATTAGTTCTATCCTTTAACCTCAATAGCCCTTTTTATATTCCCATAAGTTCCAATAGATTTAATGCAATAATAATCCCCTGTACAATCGGCAGAGGGGGTAATTGCTCCTCCTAGGGGCAATGGGATTACATCAGGTTGGGTAACCCAGACCTCATAAGTATAAGAAGGTCCGTCTATGAATATTGGCCCATAATCGGATATAAACGTACTGTCATAGATGTCGTTTAATGCTGTTTCAATTCCTGTGTCTGCAGCGTAAAAAGCCATAACAGAATCTCCTGCTTCTCTAATAGTTTTAATTTGTACTAAAACAACTGAACCAATGCTAAAAACGGCTGCCAAAAGAATAGACATAATAACAATGGTAAAATATAGTATGGCTCCTTTTTGTCGATTAATCATTGGTTTTTTTGTTTAATTCTTAATCCTAATCTTCTTGCTAAAATATGTAAATATCAAAAGAAATAAAACTTGTCTTTTATTTTTTAAAAAATTAATAATTAATATCTAGATTTCTCTGAGAAACGCTGGTTTGAATTTTAAGCTTCGAAATACTCTTCTCTGCATACGCCTCCATATATATAGTTACGAATGGTTGCAAATCATCTCCTTCAGTCTCCCCTGAAATTTCAAACTTTAAATTCTCTACTATTATGTCTGAAGAGGTTAATTCCACAATAACTCCCGGACTAGTTTCATATTTAATCTGATTATCTTCTAAAAAGAATCTTTGACAATCGCCATCCTGCAAAGCGTTCTTAAATATTATTTCACTCTCAACTATGCTCTCATAATTTGCATAAATACCACTACCAAGAGGGACATCTCTAACACAAAGACCTGTTTGATCTTTCTCTGCCATTCTTAGTGCTCGCGTCATGTATTCTGCCGCATAGCTTATTTGTCCCAGGACTTTTTTAGAACTCAAAACGCCTTTTTCAACTCGCAATGCAGAAATAAAAATCCCAGTTATAGCAACCATTAAAGTCCCGAAAATTGCAGCTGCAACGAGAACTTCTACAAGCGTAAATCCATTTTCTTTTGATGATTTGTTATAAATCATGAATTATATAATCTGTACTATTTTAAACAATAGAATTAATAAAAATATTTTTTATCAACTATTTAACCAGTTATAGACATGTTGTTTCAAGATGAGCTTGTGAGTTCCACCCCCAGTCTTTCTCCAATATACTGTTATCTCTAATTCTATTTTATCAGGAGGAAGATTCTCTATTCTAATTTTTCTTTTAAATTTAGTCTCGCTTGATGGGCCATAATCATAAAAACCGTTATTAGTTTTTGTTAAAAAATGTAAGTCATTAAAGCAATCAGGACTACAAATCACACTAAACAAAATTGGGGAAAGAGAATGAGCATCTGTATATTGAAGCTCGTAATCGCCATTAAATGAAAATCCATCATTCCATGTAGTGCTCTGTAACAAATTAGTGTCTCTCATGCTTTTTATCACTTCTACGCCTTCTTGGGCCAAAAATGCAGCTACAAAGCGAGAGTTAGAGTAATCCATCGCTGAAATACCCTGTTGAACAGCGGTAAAGGCCCCCATTAATCCAACGCCTATAATGGATGTAGCAATTAATAATTCGACTAAAGTGAATCCTTTTGAATCAATCATCAACTATTTATTCTTAATTATTTGTTGTAATAACTCCAGCACTATTTATAACAATAGTTTTTGTTTTTGAAGGATTGTTTTCAAGAGCAATAATAACATTAATTTCGCTAATCGGAGCTCCTCCTTGTAAATAAACATCTGGTGATGGAGGTGAAAAAACTATATTGATAGGGAGAGGGATGTCTAAAAGAACTCCGTCTTCTAAAAATATCTCTTCTTCTGGCTCTTCTGTGGCAGCATCGTAAATATAATTTAAAGGAAAAGCGAGGTACCGTTTGTCGGGAAAAATAATATATTTATTAGATAAAGCAGGATTAAAATATATTCCCCATCCTCCTTCGGGAATTTGCTCGCTTATCTTCTCTTCTTGAGCTGACATTGCCATGCCTCTGGTTTTTTCTATGTCAGCCATAACTTTAAATGCAGCCCTCTGCAATTGAAGCTCTTCTCCCCTTTCGTTGTAGCCCACGAACGAAATCCCTAGAAGAATAGACATAATAGCGGTAACTATTAAAATCTCAACAAGGGTAATCCCTCGAGTATCCATAAATAATGATTTTTTCTTTTTCATACTAGAAAATTAAAGAAAGATACCAGCTAATGATCTGCCCTCCCCAAAGAAGGCTAATCAATGTACCGCAAATTAAAAACGGAGCAAACGGTACCTCACTTTTAAATTTTTTCTTGGATAAAATTATTAATCCTAATCCTATTATACCACCAATGACAAAACTTAAAAATAATGCCAGCACTATTCTTGGCCATCCCAAGAGTAAACCAAGCAATATAGCAAGCTTCACGTCTCCGAAGCCAATCCATTTACCTTTAGAAATAAGATATATTAGCAGGAAGAAGAGAGAAGCACCAATAGCAGAGGAAAAATAATCAATTAAAGAGAATTGGTTATTAACAATTACATAAAGAAAAGAAATAGCTATTGCTGGATATAGTACTTTGTCAGGAATAATAAAGTGCTTGAGATCATAAATAAAAATGACTATAAGAAAAGAAATAATAAATAAATAATAGACATTGCTAATAATTGATATTTCCGGATTAATAATTAAAAGAAACAAAAGTCCTGTAATCATTTCTACCAAAGGATATTGCCAGGAAATAGGTTTTTTACAATAATGGCAACGACGTTTTAGCACAATAAAACTTAAAACTGGGATTAAATCATACCAAGCCAAAACATGTTTACAATTTGGACAATAAGAACGTCCTTTTAAAAAGCTTTTATTCTTCTCTAAACGAAAAATTACACAGTTCAAGAAGGAACCGACAATAAGACCAAATAAAAATATTAATATATATATAATCATATTGGAATAAGAAGCCTCCTCAAGATAACGAGGAGGCTTCTAGAGAACTATAATTTATATTTC
>JAYENY010000020.1:0-7987 GCA_034722415.1 Patescibacteria group bacterium | reverse complement strand
AATTGTGATATCTTTGTCTATGATAGACTTTATCCAACGATAACGCTCTTCTTGTGTATTTTTAGGCATAGTTTTCATATGCCCTTAGACTACCAAAAAGTGCCATATGTGTGTATACATTACCAAAAACACTTGACAAAAGTTGTGTTATGATATATAATCATAAACATTAGCGAGTAAAGATCTTAGCGGATCGGAAACTCACTTAGGAGAGAGGTAAAAAGAGGTAACGTCACCTTCTGGTTTAAGAAGATTTTCCGGAAACAAGACGAACCCTCAGGGATCGATACGCTCCGCAAGAGTATACCGATAGCCCTGAGTTAAAGAAGCAGTAAGTACATCTGACGCCTGTTGGACAACAGGAATAGGGTGGTCCTCTTCTTGACCTAGCCTCTCTCCGCCGGTTTCTCGACCCCACTACTAGGTGATATGTGGGGTCTGATTTTTTTATAGAACAGAAAGATTGATTTTAAAAAAAAGATGAGTTATCCACAAAATTAGGTTTTTGACCTGATTTTTTTATTGAGGTAAAATAGAAATACAAAATACAACTTGCTCGACTTTTTAGATGGGCAAGTATTCTTTTTCTAAATACCAACCATGAAAAACAGAGTTACAAAAGTTAAGAAAAGAGGAGGAAACATCGTTGATTTTGAATCCAATAAAATTGCAAAAGCAATTTATAAAGCCATCACTGCCACAGGGCAAACAGATGGCTCTTTGTCTAAAAAGCTTTCTAAACGAGTGACTGATATTTTGAATCGTAGATTTAAGCAAAATGAGATTCCAGCGGTAGAACAAGTGCAAGATATAGTAGAAGAGGTTTTAATTTCAGAAAATTTAGTAGAAACCGCTAAAGCATATATTCTGTATCGAGAGCAAAGGCGACGCACAAGAGAAGCAGTAGCAGCTAGCGAAGAAGCAGTGGATAGGGTTGATAATTATCTAGGAAAGCTTGATTGGGAAGTTAAAGAGAATGCCAATATGACTTTTTCTTTACAAGGATTAAATCATTATGGCGTTTCATATATCGTCAAAAAATATTGGCTTAATAAAATTTATCCAAAAGAAATTCGTGAAACAGTAAAGAATAATGATTTTCACGTTCATAATTTAGACAGTTTAGCTTGTTATTGTATGGGATGGGATTTGTATGATCTTTTAATGAGGGGATTTGGAGGAGCCGACGGAAAAGTAGAATCAAAACCACCAAAACATTTTAGAGCAGCCTTAGGGCAAATAGTTAATTTTCTTTTTACACTTCAAGGCGAATGCGCTGGAGCAATTGCTTTTTCTAATTTTGATACTCTATTAGCCCCCTTTATTCGCTATGATAAGCTAACTCCTCGGCAGGTTAAACAATCCTTACAAGAGTTTTTGTTTAATATGGCTGTACCTACTAGAGTTGGTTTTCAGAATCCATTTTCAAACTTGACATTAGACTTGTCTCCTTCTCCTGTTTTTGCAAAACAGCCCGTGATCTGTGGAGGAAAGGCTCAAAAAGAAACATATGGAGAGTTTCAGGAAGAAATGAAAATTCTTGATAAAGCATTATATGAAACAATGCTGGAAGGAGATAAAAACGGAAGGCCGTTTCACTTTCCAATTCCAACAATAAATATTACTAAAGATTTTCCTTGGGACGAAGCAGCGTTCGATCCAATTTTTGAGGCTTCTGCAAAATACGGAACAAATTATTTCGCTAATTATATTAATTCTGAGATGGATCCCTCTGATGCGCGCTCAATGTGTTGCAGACTTCGCCTTGACTTAAAAGAGCTTAAAAACAGAGGAGGGGGCGGACTATTTGGGGCTGGGTCCTTAACAGGCTCAATTGGCGTCGTAACTATCAATCTTCCCAAGATTGGTTATTTATCAAAAACTAAGAAAGAGTTTTTTCAACGATTAGGAGCATTAATGGATCTAGGAAAGGAAAGTTTAGAAATTAAACGAAAGACTATTGAAAATTATATTGAAAAAGGTCTTTATCCTTATTCAAGGCATTATCTAGAGGGTATTAAAAAATCGCGCAATGCCTATTTTGCTAATCATTTTTCCACAATCGGATTAGTAGGGATGAATGAAGCTTTATTAAATTTTATAGGAGAAGATATTGGCTCAAAAAAGGGTAGGAAAATGACCTTAGAAGTTTTAGATTTTATGAGAAATAGATTAGTGAAATATCAAAAGGATACAGGAAATATGTATAACTTAGAGCAAACTCCTGCCGAAGCGACTGCTTTTCGTTTGGCTCAAAAAGATAAAAAAGAATATCCAGAGATTATAGTAGCAGGGACAGATGATGTGCCATATTATACTAACAGCACACAACTACCTCCGAATTACACAGATGATATGTTTGAAGCCTTAAAATTACAAGATGAAATTCAATGTCGATATACAGGTGGAAGTGTTCTTCATCTTTTTGCCGGAGAACGACTTCCCGGGTCCGAAGCAGTTAAAAGTTTAATTAAAAATGTTTTTGTTAAATTCCATTTACCGTATATTACATTTACTCCTACCTTTTCTATCTGTCCTGTTCATGGATATATTGCTGGCGAGCATTTTGTTTGTCCGGAATGTGCGGTTGAACAACCTTGCGAGGTTTATTCAAGAATTGTTGGTTATTTCAGGCCTGTGCGACAATGGAATGAAGGAAAACAACAAGAATTTCATGATCGCAAAGAATTTAATTTAAAAACATGATAATAGGCGGTATTCAAAAAAATACCTTAATTGATTATCCTGGGAAAATAGCCGCTACTATATTTGTTAGCGGCTGTAATTTTAAATGCCCTTTCTGCTATAATCCAGAGCTAGTTTTGCCAGGATCAATTGTTCAAGCTTCTCCAATATCACTAAAAGATATATATAGTTTTTTAGAAGAAAGAAAAGGATTTTTAGAAGCAGTAGTAATTTGTGGTGGTGAGCCGACTATTTATGAAGATATAATAGATTTTGCTAAACAGATTAAAGACATGGGTTATCTTGTGAAACTTGATACTAATGGTTCTAATCCAGAAATTTTAAAAAAAATGATAAGTCAGAAATTGTTGGATTATATAGCAATGGATATAAAGGCGCCTAAAGAGAGATATCAAGAATTAGCTGGGACATTAGTGGATATTGAGAAAATTGAACAAAGCATTTCGATTTTAAAAAAAAAGGAAACAGATTACGAATTTAGAACTACAATTGTTCCTGGATTACTTACAAAAGAAGATATTTTAAAAATTGTAAAATGGATTAGTCCAGCTAAACGATATTTTTTACAGAATTTTCAGCCAAAGGATAAAATGGTGAATTCCGAATTTTCTACTACAAAACCTTATCCTAAAAAATACCTTACAGACATTCAAAAAGAGATCGCTTCATTTTTTGATATTTGCGAAGTTAGATAATATGTCTAATTCAAAAATTTTTCTTTTTTCTTGCATTCTTTTTATAATCGGAATTTTTTTTGCTGCCATTACTCAAGATATTCACATAATAGCCTTGAGTTTTTTTATTTTTTGTTTATTTGCATCTTTTTTATTATTTAAAAGATTAAAGTGGTTGATAATCTTTTGCCTAATATTTTTTATTTTTGGATTTTTAAGAATGAATTTTTTAGAAATTGAGATTACTAATAATCAATTACAAGAATTTAATGGACAGGAGATTACACTAGAAGGGATTATTCTGGAAGAGCCAAAAATCACTGAAAAAAATCAGAAATTAATTCTAAGGATAGAAAAGCTTAGCGAAGAGATGTCCTCTGTTAATGTTTTTAAGGAAAATATATTAGTCTATTCATCTCTTTATCCTAGATATAAGTATGGAGATAAATTGCAAATTAAAGGCATGCTTGAAGAGCCTCCTATACTTGATGATTTTGACTACAAAGAATATCTTGCTCGAAAAAGAATTTATTCAATTGTGTTTTTACCAAAGATTCAAATTTTATCGACAGAAAGCAAGCCAGGGGTTATAAGCTGGGCGTACAGGAAAATTTTAAAAGGGAAATCGAAATTAAAGATTGGGATTGAACAAAACTTCCCGTCTTCTCAAAGCATTTTATTAAAGGCTATGATTCTAGGAGACAAAACAGAATTAACTAGTGGGTTAAAAGAAACATTAAATAAATCCGGCATTCGTCACTTAACTGCTATTTCGGGCATGCACGTGAGTATTATTGTTAATCTTTTAATGCTAATGTTTTTAGGTCTTGGCTTGTGGAGAAAACAGGCATTTTTTTTAACAATATTTTTTATTTTTCTTTTTGTTATTATGACTGGCTTTCAGCCCTCAACTATTAGAGCCAGCATTATGGGCTTTCTGTTTCTTTTAGGACAGAATTTTGGCAGGATAGGGAGTTCCTCAAGGGCTATAGTATTCGGCGCGGCTTTAATGCTAGCCTTTAATCCCTTTTTATTATTTGATGCAGGATTTCAGTTGTCTTTTCTTGCTGTCTTAGGCATTAATTATTTGTTTCCAATATTTTCTTTTTGGCTAAGAAGAGTTCCTAATATTTTCCAGATAAAGAATATCTTAGCCATGAGTCTAGCTGCTCAAATTTTTACTTTACCAATTTTAATTTATAGTTTTGGTCGTATTTCTTTAGTAGCTCCAATTACAAATATATTAGTTCTCCCATTGCTTCCCTTTATTATTGTTTTTGGATTTTTAGCTGCTTTGTTTGGTCTTTTTTCTCATTTTCTAGCTTTGATTTTTGTTTTTCCTTGTTGGTTGCTTTTAAGCTATTTATTAAAAATATCAGAAGTTTTTTCTTCTTTTGTATTTTCTTCTATTAATCTTAAAATGCCGTGGTTTTGGCTAATAGCCCTATATCTTATTTTCTCTTTGCTGATTTGGAATTGGAAAAGAGAACATAAATTTAAAATTTTGGGATTTTGAAGATAAAAAAATCCATCTGAGATGGAAGTTGGGGGGAGGGAGGGGTGAAAAAATGATTCACCCGTTCCTATGTAACACACCGTTGGCCGGACGGGATTAATTGAGGATAGAAAGGACTTCCTCATATCTTTTTGTTGTAAATGTGCGACAGCAGTTAGGGAGCGGAGGGGCAGGCGCTGATCGCGAGCGTTATTCGTGGATAGTTGCTTTCTTGGCCGGAATTAGCATTTCCACGAAGACAGCCTACCCCTCCTAGAGGTCTCGTCATCTTTATTATTAATCATTTTAATTATAATGTCAATTCTTTTTAGGTTTTTAGATTTTTTAAAATTTAATTCACAACTCTTTAAGTAGCCGAGAATGATTTATTTTGTTAAAATATATAAATATGAAAAAGAAAAACTCAAAAGCAAAAGCATGGATAGTTGATGTTAATATGGGCTATGGTCATCAGAGAACATCTTATCCCTTAAGAAGCTTAGCCCCTCAGGAGAAGGTTATTCACGCAAATGATTATGATGGAATTCCTAATAAAGATAAGTTGACTTGGGAACTAGGAAGAAAGGGCTATGAATTTATAAGCAAGTTTAAACGATTACCGTTGATTGGTGACCCAGCGTTTAAGCTTTTTGATAATTTTCAAAAGATACTTGATTTTTATCCTAAGAGAGATCTCTCAAAGCCCAATATACAACTAAAGCAAGAATTAAAGAGAATAAAGATGGGGTGCGGGAAAGATCTAATTGAAAGACTAGGAAAAGATCCTCTACCATTTGTTACGAGCTTTTTTACTCCGGCCTACATGGCAGAGGCTTTTAATTATCCAAATGATATTTATTCCGTTATTTGTGATGCTGACATTTCAAGGACTTGGGCATCTTTGAATCCTTCTCAAAGTAGAATAAAATATTTTACACCCAATACCTGGACTACTAATCGCTTAAAGCTCTATGGAATTAAAGAAGAAAATATTTTTCTTACTGGCTATCCTTTGCCCTTAGAAAATATTGGCACATCAAAATTAGAAATTTTGAAAAAAGACTTAAAAGAAAGACTTTTTCATCTTGATCCGAAAAAAAGTTATTTTCAGAAGTACAAAGTGCTTATTGAGGAACATTTAGGAACCTTGCCTAAAACATCTAAAAGACCACTGACTATAATGTTTGCAGTAGGTGGCGCTGGAGCTCAAAAAGAGATAGGGATAAAGATAGCCGGAAGCTTAAAACAATTAATTAAAGAAAAAAAGATTAAATTAATTTTAGTAGCCGGTATTAGAGAAGAGGTGAAAAAATATTTTTTAGAAAGGATTACTTATTTAGGTCTAAAAGGATATTTAGGAGATAGTTTAGAAATAGTCTTTGCTCCAAAAATAGAAGATTATTTTGATAAATTTAATCTTGCATTAAGGAAAACAGACATTCTTTGGACTAAGCCTAGTGAGCTTTCATTTTATGCTGGGCTAGGTTTGCCAATTATTATAGCTCCCATAATTGGTTCTCAGGAAAGTTTTAACAGAAAATGGCTTCTTACTCTTGGATCAGGAGTATTACAAGAAAATCCTGTTTATACCCATGAATGGCTTTTTGACTTTTTAGATAGCGGGCGATTGGCTGAAGCAGCTATGCAGGGATTTATTGAAGCGGAGAAGCTGGGAACTTTAAATATTCAGAAGATAATAGCTGAGAATTACTAAATATGCTTTGGATAATTTTTACAATTATTTCCTATTTTCTTTTATCTCTTACAGCTATAATTGATGAAATTCTTTTAACGGGACGCCTTATTAAACCGAAAGTATATGCTTTTTATGTCGGTATTTTAGGTGGGCTCGTTTTTGTTCTTATTCCCTTTGGATTTGAATGGCCCGATATATTCATAGCGAGTTTAGCGATTTTATCAGGCGCTTTTTGGATATTTGCTTTGCTTGCGCTTTATGAGGCATTACGGCGCTACGAAATTTCAAGAATAATTCCAGCAGTAGGGGGTATCTTGCCTATTTTTACTATGGTGATTACTTATCTATTCGCTTGGCAGCAAGGAAGCCCCTTAGAGAGCTTAAGTTATTTAAAAATCATTTCCTTTTTATTGTTGGTTATAGGAAGTATTTTAATTACATGGAAGGGAAAGGAAGTTATTAATAGAAAGAGTTTAATGCTTTCAATCTTGACTGCCCTTTTATTTGCTCTAAGTTTCGTTACAGCAAAAATTGTTTTTTTAGCACAGCCATTTATTTCAGGATTTATTTGGCTTAGAATGGGTAGTTTTTTAGTAGCTCTTTTCTTTATTTTCTTTAAGGAAGTTAGAAAAGAGTTATTTGGGAAAATTAAAACCAAAAAAGAGAAATCATTCTTTAAAAATCCTAAATTGATTGCGCTTTTTATATTTAATCAGATTGTGGGGGCTGGTGCGGGAGTTTTGCAAACTTTAGCAATCTACTTGGCGCCAATAATGTATCTTGCCTTTATTAATGCTATGGAAGGAATAAGGTACGTGTTTATCCTTATTTTCACAATAGTTCTTTCATATAAAATGCCAAAACTTTTGTCCGAAAAAATCACAAAGCCAATTCTTTTAAAAAAGGTTTCAGCTATTTTATTAATAATTATTGGTTTGGTGATGCTAGCGATAGATTAATGATTTTATGGATTTAGAATTTCCTGAAAATTTTCTTTGGGGAACAGCAACTTCGGCTTATCAGGTTGAGGGAGGAATTAAAAATTGTGATTGGTCAAAATGGAAGGATGCTGGGTTAGCTTGCGATCATTATAATAGATACGAAGAAGATTTCGATTTAGCAAAAAACATTTTACATAATAATGCCCATCGTTTTTCAATTGAATGGTCTCGCATTGAATCTGAAAAAGGAAAATGGGATTTAAAAGAGATAGAACATTACAAAAAAGTTCTTTTAGCTCTGAAGAGGCGCAATCTTAAGCCTTTTGTTACATTGCATCACTTTACTAATCCTCAATGGTTATCTGAGGAAGGGGGGTGGGAGAATAAAAAAGTTATTGAATATTTTGCTCGTTATACAGAATTTGTTGTTAAAAACTTAGGTGAGTATGTTAATTTTTGGACAACAATTAACGAA
>JAYENY010000019.1:0-9247 GCA_034722415.1 Patescibacteria group bacterium | reverse complement strand
CCCTTGCCTCTTCTTTTCTTAATTTAATATTCATATTGTTCCATTCTAATAAACAAATCATCTTAATAGCAATTTTTTTATTCTCTCCACTTTCTTTTTTATGATTTTCTAGTAGAATAAATGCATGATTAATCAGAATAAATGCCAAAGTATCTAACACTAGAAGGATTTGAAAAACTAAAAAAAGAATTATATCATCTAAAAACAGTTGAAAGAAAAAAACTTGCAAAAAGATTAAAGCTTGCTATTTCTTTTGGCGATCTTTCAGAAAACTTTGCGTATAAAGAAGCAAAAGAGTCGCAGGGTTTTCTGGAAGGGAAAATTTCTGAGCTACAACAAACTATTGCTAGCGCAGAAATAATCAAGAGGCAATCAAAAAGTAAGTTTGTTATCATGGGTTCCATGGTAACAGTGGGCCCAGACAAAGAAAAATTTCAGATTGTTGGAGCAGAAGAATCAAATCCTTTAAAAAATAAAATCTCTTATAGTTCTCCTATTGGAAAAGCTCTTTTAGGCAAAACCATTAATGAGAAAGTTGAGATTAAAACTCCTCAAGGGAAAATTGAATACATAATTCTTAAAATAGAATAATTCAATTATTTTCTGTTTTTATAAAAAAATCGCCTCTTTGGCGACTTTTGTTATTTCTGTTATACAATTGACCTAGATTGCTGCGAGAAGCAACAAAAGCCTTTGTTTTTGAGATTTTTTAGATTCTATTGACGGATCATTTTAATTATTGTAGGATTGGCCTAACAAGGAGGTTGAGATGTACGAACCAGAGACAGTAGAATTCATATGGTTCACATGGCTTTATGTAGCCGTGGCGTGGATAGCCAAGAAAGCAGATACCCGAATAATGGCGGGTGCATATTTTTCTATAAAAGTAAGGCGCCGAGTAGGGACAGCATTAGCGCTTCTCTATTGGACGTGCCTCATCGCTTTTGGGATAGCAGCAGCCGCATCTATCTACGGATTATTCGACGGAACCTTCCCTGGGCTCTAGCCACGAAGGATTATAAGATTCAGAAAGAGGATCGTTTCGACGATCCTCTCTTTTTCTTTTTATATGCTTATTCCAACCTAAAATTACCCCATCTTAGGTGTGTTTTTATTGTTATAGAGTCATAGGTATCCACTATAGTAAAATAGCTCCCCTGCTTCGCGGATGAAACTCAAACCTCTAAACTAACTTCTGTCCTAAATATTTCACAATCTTATTTATCTCCACTGTCTCCTGTTTCATAGTGTCTCTATCTCTAATAGTGACCTCGTTATTATCTAGCGTATCAAAGTCAATAGTAACACAAAAAGGTGTTCCCTGCTCGTCCTGGCGGCGATAACGGCGGCCGATGGAACCAACCTCGTCATATTGAGTCATAAAATTAGATTTAAGTAGGCTATAAACTTCTTTTGCCTTCTTAACTAACTCTGGCTTATTCTTTACTAATGGCAAAACAGCTATCTTAATTGGCGCCAAGCTCCTATGAAACTTTAATACAGTTTCTGATGCTTTTACAGCCTTAGTTGTTTCTGTCCTCCCTCCAGACACCTCTTGATATGCTTCTGTTAAAAAAGCTAGCAAGCTCCTCTCAACTCCAACGGATGTCTCAATAATATATGGGATGTATTCTTTATTTGTTTTTAGATCCTGATATTTTAGATCTGCGTTACTAAATTTGCTGTGACGAGATAAATCCCAATCGCCACGATTATGAATTCCTTCAATTTCTTGCCAACCAAACGGAAATTTATACTCTAAATCAATCTGTCTTTGAGCATAATGGGCTCGTTCTCCTTCTGGGATTTCTACCATTTTCAAATTCTTTTTATCAACTCCTAGGTTAAGGTACCAATTTAATCTTTCTTCCTTCCAATAATCAAACCATTTATCTGCATCATTAGGATCGCAGAACCACTGCATTTCCATTTGCTCAAATTCCCTAGTGCGGAAAATAAAGTTTTTAGTTGTAATTTCATTACGAAAAGCCTTACCAATTTGAGCCATGCCAAATGGCAATTTCGAACGACTACTAGTTAAGGCGTTCTTAAAATTCACATAAATTCCCTGACAAGTTTCAGGCCTTAGATAAGCGATTGAACTATCATCTTCTACTGAACCAATAAAGGTTTTCATCATTAAATTAAATTGCTTAGGCTTGCCAAGCTCTCCTCCACATTGAGGGCATTTATCGTTCTTAATTCCATCTAAGCGAAATCTTTTATGACAATTCTTGCACTCAACTAATTCGTCTGCAAATCCTACAGAAAGATGTCCAGATGCTTCCCAAACTTGAGGCGACATTAATATTGCGGCATCTAATCCAACAATACTATCATGATGTTGGGTCATATCTTTCCACCATGCTTGCTTGATATTCCTCTTCAACGCAACTCCAAGCGGTCCGAAGTCATAACTTGAATTAAACCCGCCATAAATCTCTGAAGAGGGAAAAACAAATCCTCGGCGCTTAGATAAAGAAATAATTTTTTGCATCAAATCTTCCATAAATATTTTCTAATAATGTTTATTGAATTCTTCCTTCCTCTCCGAATGATTGTGTTGTAATAGGAGTGCTCGTTGCCTCTACTCGCTGATCTGTCCACGCATCAAGGGCTCCGACAAACACTTCTCCAACCAATGGAGCAAATTTACCTTTTTGGCTAGTTGTTGGTTTAAGCTCTATTTGAAAAGCAAGTTGATGAGGTTCTTTTACTCCTTGATTTGGATCTAAATCGCCTATTGCCCAAACAATTTCTCTTGTAATTGGGTCAAAAGTAAGTTTTTGTGGTAAAACTTGACCTGTCAATTTTACCTGGGAAGGTAGGGTTGCTTGCATCTTTACATCTTTTACTGGATTATAATAGTTTTTAACTCTCCACAAAACAGTAAATGTGCTCTTTTCTCCAACTTTAGGAGGAATCTTCCCCTGGCTACCAAAAATTTCATCATCAATAAAAACGTTTTGTGATAATTCAAGATTCGCCTTAACCTTGGTTACAAATTTTCTCCTTGCCTGCCCTAAAATAATCTCATTGTCGACTCGAGCTCTACTAATATTTTCAAGATCGTCCCTTAGATTTATCCAAAACTCTACTGCTGCTTCTTCTCCTGCATCTAAAAACTGAAGCTTTGGAACATCGTGCCAATCCCAAATAATTGAATTATCACCTGCTTGAGATTGTCCTAAAGAAGAACGAATAGTTGTAAAATCAAATAATTCACCATTAAATTTGCTTGCTAAAAATAAATGCTGTAGTGGATTGTTCCCTATATTTCTAAAAGTAATTACATAATGCAAAAGATCTCCTGGGTTAGCTGTGTAACTCGTAGAATTGTTAATCGTTTGAGTGATATATAAAGATGGTTCTACAATTTTTACCTGTCTAATTGCCTGTTTTAAAAGAACAAATTCTCCTCTTTGCCAAAGGCCAATTTTTGCCTTAAAAACTTCTGTGGTTCCTGTCTCTCCTCCTAGGCTCCCTTTAATATCAATTCTCCCTCCTTCTGCCTTGCTTAAGTGAGAAATTCTCCATTCTTCATTGGAGATGCCTTTCGGTTCAGTCTCTTTCAAATTAAATGCATTTGGATAGTTTATTTCTATCTCTAAATCTGAAAGGGGATAGTCAATGCTAGAAAAATAATTTAAAGAAAAATTCATTTCCTGATTACTCCCAACTCCTGAAGGAATATCAAATTCAAAAGTTAGAGGAACTTCATCAATCGTGGCTAAATGACTTGTTTTGGAAACATATGTAGCCTTTAGATTTCGAGGACGATAAGAAACCATAGCCTTAGCCTCCTTTATTTCCCCTTGCTCACCAAATATTCTAGTTCTAAATTTAAAAATCTTTTCTTGTCCAGGATAAATTGCTCCTCCCAATTCTTCACTCTCCTTAACAATTCTCATAGATTCTCCATTGGCTGGCTGAGCTGTGCCAGGATATTCAAAGGTTAAAATTGGATCATCTAGCCTGATTTCTCCGTTATTTTTAAGACGAACGCTATATTCTATTTCATCGCCTATCATTATTTTTTCCGGCCCAAAAATTTCAAGCCGTAAAATTTCTTTAGAATAGCTATTCCCCTGATAAAGCCAATATCCAACTGCTCCAAGCACTAGAACCCCAATAATTAAAGAAACTATTATTTTATTTATCATCTTTTTCTCCTCTTAATTTTTCTAAAAATTTAATTTGCTTCCTTACGTCTTTTTTTTCAGCAACATCCCTTGAACGGAACAATTGATGCTTAAGATTTTTTATACGACGATTCATTTCGTATGGAGTGATATATTTTCCGAATCTTTCTCTTGGAAAAAGATCTTTTTCCATCTTAACCCTTTCTGCTTGAGTGTATACTCCTCCGCCTGGAATTTTACCAGATGTTCTTTTAAGCTTTTCGCGAAAACTATATCGCGTAAGATAAGGCCTAGACCCAAATACTCCCCCAGGTCCTTCCTCTCTTTTCGTTACTTCCCCCTCTTTCATTCTTTCGTGTCCGCTTCCGGAACGACCAGGAAGCGTTTTTTCATTTTTAGCCGTAGCAATTGTTTTGCTAGTGTCTATAAATGCTCTTAAAAATTTCGGAACCGCCATATTCTAATCGTTTATTATTAATTCTTACTATTTATTATCTTACTATAATTTTAGTCCTAACCAAAATTCTTGGTTATTGATCTTGAACTGCTTTTCAATATTAAAAGACTGTTTCTCTTTTCTTTGAAGAATAAAATCTTTCGCTCGAGTTTGTAACAAAATCGATTCTGCATTGTTCGCTAAAAGATTTGTTAAACTCTCGTCTCCGTGGTAATAAATCGTAATTTTATCTTCTGGTTTACAACCCACTTTCTTTCTCATTCCTTGAATTTTACGAGTCACTTCACGAATAATTCCTTCATTTAATAGTTCAGCTGTAATTTTAAGGTCATACTCCAACTTCCAACCATTTCCCTTGGTAACATCTTCTGTGAATTCAATGCTTTTAACATTAAGTTCTTCCTGAATCAAGCCAAATAATTCCTCACTAAACTTTTCGCTCTTAATTTTCAAACTATTTAATGGTTGTCTAACTTTAATTCCTTCCTCGTTTCTAATCTTAAGCCCGGTGCTAACTATTCCCCTCACTATATTCATCTTTTCTTCCAATTCATTATTAATAAGCTTTTCATTGACTCTAGGCCAGCTTTCTAGATGCACGCTTTGCTTAAATTCTCCATTAGTTAATCCAAGATAAATTTCTTCGCTAATAAATGGAGTGAATGGAGCAGTTAATCTTGTAAGAATAAAAAGTATATACCCTAAAACTGAAGAAGCTTCTTTTAATTCTTTTTCGGAATCAGGCTTTTGGAATCTTGTTCTTGAGCGACGAATGTACCATAAGGATAAATCGTTAATTACAAAATCGTCAATCAACCTAACAGAACTCGTTATATCATATTCATTTAGCTTTTCAGTTGTAAGTTTAATTAATCGATTTAATTTTGATAAAATCCACTTATCTAATATATTGTTACTCTTCTGAATTTTCTCAATCGGGTCAGAGAATACATTAAGCCCCTTGGTATAGGTTTTCCAAAAGGTATAAGAGTGCCAAAAAGTCATAATAAACTTCTTGAGCTGTTGGTCTAAATCTTTCTCATCGAATAACTTGGGATCCCATGGCTGATTAATAACAAAAGTATACCATCTTAGGGCGTCGGCTCCATATTTTTCGATCATTTCCCAAGGATCAACTACATTGCCCTTAGATTTTGACATTTTTTGCCCCTTTTTATCTAAAAGATGTCCTAGAACAATTACATTTTTATACGGAGACTCAAAGCCGAGCAAAGAAGAAATAGCAAGAAGTGTATAAAACCAACCTCTTGTTTGATCTATCGCCTCACTAATGTAATCGGCAGGAAATAATTCTGGTGGAGCTAAATGCTTATTAGTTGTTGATAATTGTTCATTAAATGGCCAATGATGTTGGGCAAAAGGCATAGAACCAGAATCAAACCAACAGTCAATTACTTCAGAAACTCTTTTCATTGGCTTTTTACATTTCGGACATAAAAACTGAATCTCATCAATATACGGCCGATGGAAATCAAGCTCTGCCTTTTCATTATATGGAAAAAGTTTAAATCCTACCTCATCAAATTGTCCTGTCTGGGTAGAAACTTCTTTCCTATGTTCAACGCTTTCTTTTTTTGTCCAACCCAATAATGAGCCCTTTAATATTGTTATGACAATTTGATGGCTTACAATTAAGATCTTTTTATTCTTATATCTTCTATCAATATCTTTTATAAAATCTAAAATCCTAATCCTAATATCGGAAAAATTTTCTCCTTCAGGAAAGCCGTTTTTAAATTTATTTAATAAAACTTCCTCTATTTTAAGCTTGTTTTTGGGATTAAAAAATTCCCTGCCTTCTTGAATATTTTTATTATTTAAAATACCTGTATCAATTTCTCGTAATCGTTCGTCGTATTCTATTTTCTGATCTAATTCTTTAGCAACTATTTCTGCTGTCTGCGAAGTTCTTAAAACATCAGAAGAAAATATCAAATCTATTTTTTCTTCTTTAAGTTTTTGAGCAACTTCTTTAATATCTGCTCTTCCTTTTTTAGTTAATGGTGATTTCTTTAATTCTGGCCAAGAACAATAAAATTCTTCTGCATTAGAAAGTGCTTCGCCATGTCTTAAGGTAAAGAAGCGATTATTGCTGAAGGTTTGTTGTATTAAATCTTCCCTTGAACCGATTACTTCTTGATGATCACATTCTGAACACTTCCATACTGGCAACGGTGTTCCCCAGTATCGTTCTCTAGATAAGGCCCAGTCTCTTAACCCATTTAACCATTCTCCGAATCGCCCTTCTTTAATATGCTCTGGCGTCCAGTTGATTTCTTTATTATTCTTAATTAATAAATCTTTTACTGCAGTTGTTTTAATAAACCAACTTTTTTTTGCATAATACAAAAGGGGAGTATCACATCTCCAACAAAACGGATAATCATGTTCATATTGCTCTTCTGCAAATAAGAAACCTGTTTTCTCAAGATATTTAGTAATCAATGGATTCGCTTGTTTCACAAATTTCCCATCCCATTCCTTAACTTCTGATTTAAATTTGCCTTGTTCATCCACAGTCAATAAAATCGGGAACTTACCATCCTGTGCTTTTATTAATTCCATGTCTTCTTGACCAAATGCAGGGGCAATATGAACAAGGCCCGTGCCTTCATCTGTTGTTACAAAATCAGCGGGAAGTATTTTATAAATATTCTTTGGTTTTTCAATAAATGAAACAATTTTTTTAGTAAATAGCGATTTATAATCTAACCCAACTAATTCTTCTCCTTTAAACTCTTTAATAACCTTAAAATCTGCTTCCAAAATACTCTGTCTTTCTTTAGCTAAAATCAAATGCTCTTTATTTATCTTAACTAGAATATATGTAATCTTTGGGTTAACCGCTACTGCCACGTTGCCAGGCAATGTCCATGGTGTTGTGGTCCACACAAGAAGATGTGTATCTTTTATAAATTTTTTATCTTTTATTTTAAATTTTACATAAATCGCAGATTCTTTAATATTCTTATATCCTTGCGCAACCTCGTGAGACGAAAGCCCGGTTCCACACCTAGGGCAATAAGGAATAACCTTATAATCTTGATGAAGCAACCCTTTGTTAGATATTTGTTTAATAATATTAAAAATACTTTCCATATAAAACGGATCGCTAGTAATATATGGATCTTTTAAATCTAGCCAATAACCAATTCTCTCTGTAAGAGTTGTCCAATCTTGCGCATATTTCCAAACAGATTCCTTACATTTTTGATTAAATTTATCAATGCCGTATTCTTCAATCTCTTTTTTATTTCTAAGCCCTAGCTCTTTTTCCACGGATAGCTCAACTGGTAAACCATGGACATCCCAACCAGCTTTTCGCAAAACTCTTTTGCCATTCATTGCCTGATAACGACAAATTATATCTTTATATGCGCGAGCTAAAACATGATGAATCCCAGGCTTTCCATTAGCAGTTGGCGGCCCTTCATAAAACACAAAATCACCTCCTTCTTTTTTTAGAGACTTTTCAAAAATTTGGTTTTTCTTCCAAAATTTTATTATCTTTTCTTCTGCTTTTGAGCGATTTTCTTCCATAGTTTTGGCTTAAAATACTATTTTAGGGATTCCATCGAATTACATTTTCTGAGGAATAGAAATTCCTAATAATTCTAAACTATTTTCTAAAATTTGTCTCGTTGCTAAAGTAATAGCTAATCGAAATTCCTTTTTTTCTTCCGTCTTTGCTTTTAGAATCGGATGTTTTTCATAAAAGGTATTATATTTCTGTGCTAAATCAAAAACGAAATTGCAAATTAAATTTGGCGAAAAATTATTTGCTGCTTGTTGAATAATTTCTGGAAATCTTCTAATAGTTCTTAAAATCATCATCTCTTCTTCGTTGCAATCTGTGATATTCATCTTGGAGATATCGTAACTCGAGTCCATTTCACCTGTTATACTTTTACAGCGCACAGCCGTATATTGAATATATGGCCCTGAATTACCATTCAAAGATAGAACGCTGTCCCAATCAAAAATTATATCCTTTGCATAATGTCGTGATAAATCGTTATATTTGATTGCTCCAATAGCAATTTGATCAGCAATTTTTTCTTTATTTTCTTTTGATTCGTTTTCAATAGCTTTTGATTCGTCAACAATTTTTCTTGCTCTTTCAACTAATTCTTTCAATATGCTTTCCAGGTGGATGGTATCCCCTTTTCTTGTAGAAAACTTTCCATGTGGCCATCTAATTAAGCCATGTGCAACATGAATAAATCTACTCTTCTTGTCGTAGCCAAGCATTTTAGCTACTTCAAAAATTTGCTTGAAATAGAATTTCTGATCAGCCCCCACCTCCCAAATAATTAAATCTGGATTCCATTTATCGATTCTATATTTTATGGTAGCCAAATCTCTGGTCGCGTAAGTGGTCGCTCCATCGGACTTTAAGAGCATTAATGGTATTTTATTTCCCGGAATAGGTACAACTAATGCGTTTTGACTTTCTTCAGTAAGGCCCTTTTCTTTAACTTCATTAATTATCAGCTCAGCCTTATCTTCGTAAAAACTTTCACCCAGAGCATGATCAATCTTTATTCTTAACATATTATAAATCCTATCAAAATCCTTTAAGCTAACAGATACGCAAACTTTCCATATTTCTTTAGCTTCTTTATCT
>JAYENY010000018.1:0-9720 GCA_034722415.1 Patescibacteria group bacterium | reverse complement strand
TTATCTCCTTCTTCTAATTTTTTAAACCAACTTCTTGCTTCTTTTAAAAGGCTATCATCTTTTTCCGATTCCTTATGAAATTTTACATAAAGCTCTTCTAGACTCTCTACTGTCAAATCGTTTAAATTTTCCTTGCTCCACTTCTTTATTGCAACAATTAATTTTCCAAATTGAGTTCCCCAATCACCAAGATGATTATCACCAACACACTTCCATCCTAAAAATTTGTAAATATTATAGATCGCCTGTCCAATAATGGTTGAACGCAAATGACCCACACCAAAAGATTTGGCAATGTTTGGGGCAGAATAATCAATCACAAGAGTTTTCTTTTCTTTGCCTGAACCATATTTATTCTTTTCTTTTAAAATTTCTTGTAAAGAATTCAATAATGCCTTTTCTGACAACCAAAAGTTTATAAAACCAGGATCTTTTGCTTCAAATAATAAATCCTCTGTTCGAATGTTTTTTAAATGTTCAACCAAGATCTCTGCTACCTCCATTGGATTTTTCTTTAGCTTCTTTCCAATTAGTATGGCAATGTTAGTAGAATAATCTCCATGATTTTCTCTTTCTGGGACTCCAATAAAAATTTCTGGAATATTAAAACTAGGGAGCTTTTTCTCCTTTTGGGCTGATTTCATCGCTTTAATCACAAAAATCTTAAGTTCTTCTTTGCTCATTATCCTTAGTTTAGCCCCAAAAATCGCTTTTGTAAAACAAAAAAACCTATTTTTGATAAGGTTATTTTGATAAATCAAGTTATAACAAGCTTTAATAATTTATACTTTATAAAATTAGCTATTCTGTATAATTGTCTATTAGTATTTTTGCTTCACTAATTAATGATAAAATTTTATTTTCTTTAATCTTATATTTTCCGCAAAACTCCTTAATATTAATTTCCAAAACATCTTGCACTATCATCATCTCTTCATTGGCAAATATTTCCATTAAACGACTTGTAAGAGAAGGAAGAATGGTAATCGGATAAAGTCCTTTTTCTTCGATTATATACTCTAGTCCCTTCCCTAGGGGATAATTCCAGCCAAGCAATTCTATTCCAACTCCTTTAGAATATCTTTTTGCTTGTGAACTAAATTTAGCGTTCGTAACAAGAATCGGCTTTATCTTATATCCTTTAAATTTTCTAAAATAATTGCCTTTTTGTAAATCTAAAAAACGAGAATGAATGGCTAAAATTATTCCTAGATCAATTCTCTCTCCAGGACGCATTCTGAATTTACATTCTCCGACATAAAGAAGTTTATTTTTTTCTGCTAAAAAATCGATTTCGTGTCTAGCATATTGTCCGTTAATTTTTTGATTTAATAAAATTTTAAATCCTTGAGCTGAAAAAATGTCTCCAATATATTTTTCAAAAGGAAACCCGCTCGGACCCAACTTTCGCATGGCCTCTTTTAAACTAAAACGCAGACTTGACGATTTATCTCCTTGCTTAAGAAGCTGTTTTACCTTTTTAAAAATCTCTGAAGTCTTCATCCCTGGAAAAACTTCTTCTTGAATTTTCAAAGCGATTTCTTGGGCTAACTTTTCTGAAGCCCCCGCTCTGCGCGCGCTGTTAAAAACCTTTTTCGAAGAAAAAGACTCTTTTCTGCCCATTAAATTAATAACATAAATTTCTTTCATGTTTTGATTGTATCTTAAATTCACACCTAAGCAAAGCGCTTGATAGGAGAATAAAAAAAGGGATTCCAAAATAAAAACGCCTAATGGCGTTAAAAACTATATTCCGATATTTTAATATGCCAAAATTCAAATATATAGATATATCAAATTTTACATTACGCTATCACCTATAATTTTTATATTCCTATATCGCCCATATCTTTATATCCTCTGATCCCCGAATAGAAAAGATACATCTCCTGAATAACCGCCAAAAGGAAAACAACCATCGCTACCAGATCCATGTTTTAAACCACTCTTAACACCTCCAATTTTATAGTCCATTTTTTGCATAATTCTTATATTAATGATTATATTATATTTTACACTTTCTCATCTTTTTTTGTCAAGGAATTAGTTGTTCCTTTTTCTAAAGAAAGTTTAATTTCTTCTTCAAGTTCTTTAATTTTGCCTTTTAATTCAATCATTTTTAATTCTCGACCAACTGTTAATTTATGAAACCTTTCTAGCTCATTAAGTCTTCCCTGAAGTTCTTTAGTACGTATTTTAACTTGCTCATCAAGGCCCTCTGCTTGCTCTTCAAGCTCGTGAGTACGAGCTTTAATTCTTACCTCTAAAACATCTCTGGCTTCTTCTAGCTCTTGCTGTGATTTTTTTAAACTTCTAGTCATCTGGCCAAAATTCTCTGACAATTGCTCAATTTCATCGCCTGTTTTTATCTTAAATGCATAATCTAAATTCCCTTTAGAAATTTCCTCTGTTGCCTTGGTGAATAGTTTAATAGGTTTTACAATTCTCTCTGCTAACAATACAGATATCAGCAATCCCAATATAATTACCAACCCAGTGATCGAAAACCCTAAACTAATTGCTCTTTTTCTTTCTTCTTCAATTTTTCCTAAGCTCAAACTAACTCTTCCAAAACCGACTACATTACCAGAAATATTTTCACCAGAAGAAAAAGATTCTTTTCCTATTAAAATTGGAGAATAAAATTCATAAACTTCTTCCCCTTGATCACTATAACTAATCTTTTGTAATGGCATTTTTGTACTAGAGACTTCTCTCAAAATATCTTCGGAAATTCCTTCTTCAATATCTATTTTTGTTTTAGAAATTATAATATTCCCCCTTCTGTCATAAACAGCTACAAAGACTACCTCTTTCTCATTAAATATTCCTTCTACAAAGGCGGGTTGAAGTAAAAATCCATCCTCCATAGAAATCGCAAGCTCAGAAGAATAGGATAAATCGCTTACTAAACGAAAGCCAGTCTCTGTTACTCCTTCTTTAATTACTAAATTAGATCTAAAAAGATAAAAGAATAAAAAAGCAAAGGAGGTTAATAAAACCAAGGGAATAAAATAAAAAATAATTTTTATTTTTAAGCTTTTTTTAAACATTAAATCTAGTCCGAGTTGTTATGAAAAATCTACCTCCTCAAAAGAGTTTGTAAATAAATTTTAAAACCGAATTTCTAATTTATTTCGTAAGTAATACTTACTGAAACTGCTATCTTGTTTTCTCCTGTTGCTATCTCTGGCATTGCCTGGTCCATGGAAACACTCATTTCTTGCATCCCATAATCATAATATCTGGAGACAGATCCTCCCTCGCTAAACCCTATAATTCTAACTAATTTAACTCCTAGTTGGTCTGCAAGCTCTTCTGCTTTTTCTTTTGCCTCTTTAATAGCTTCTTCCCTCGCTTGATTCTTTAATTCGTCATAATCATCAATAGTAAACTGTAAATTTCCTACCTGACTAGCTCCAGCATCGGTTGCTCTTTGAATAATTTCCCCTATTTTATTTAAATCTCGAATTTTAACCTGTAAAGATTGATTTATTTCATAACCAATAAGAACTCTCTTTTTGTCTGGCTGTGGCCAAACTTCTATTTGAGCTCTTTGCCACTCATAACGAGGCTGAACACTAAAATTCGTAGTTTTTAAATCTTTATCTTCAACTCCTTTAGATTTCATAGTGCTAATAATGGAATTCATTTTCTCTGTATTCTCTGTCATTGCCAAAGAAACCGTCTTGGCTTCGTTTCGAACAGAAAAAACTATAACAGCAAGATCGGGCTTGCTATAAATCTCTCCTGTACCAGAAATTGTGATGCTATTTTTTATTTCAACATCTTGTCCTATATATTTTCCTTCTTTAACTTTATTATCAATCCCAACCATTGTAGAAAGCGTTAAGGAGATAAAAAAAGCAACAAGAACGATTCCTAAAATAAAAATCACTTTTGATTTATAATGACAAGCATTTATATTCTCCATGTTTAGAATATTAATTATTATACTCATATATTTTACCTTATTTTTCCTAAAATGAAAATTAATATTTTATACTCTGATTCGCCATCTACTGTCTTTTTGCTGGGAGAGACAGGGTGTTTGTGCTAAAATTAATTAAATATGAAAGTATTAGCAGAAAACAAAAAGGCTTATCACGATTATCAAATTATAGAAAATTTTGAAGCAGGAATTGTGCTTAATGGCCAAGAAGTTAAATCAATAAGGCTCGGTAGAGCCAATCTACGAGGCGCTTTTGTTGTTATAAAAGAAGAAGAAGCCTTCTTGCTAAATGCTGATATTCCGGCTTATCAGCCAAAAAACGCTCCTCCAGATTATGATTCTCAAAGAAGTCGCAAACTACTCTTAAAAAAGGCTGAAATCAAGCATCTTATAGGAAAATCCGGCACAAAAGGCTTGACATTAGTGCCTTTAAGAATGTATACTCAACGAAGAAAAATAAAGATAGAAATAGGAATAGCAAAAAGCAAGAGCAAAAGAGATAAAAGAGAAGTTCTCAAAAAACGAGCTAGCGATAAAGAAATGAAAAGAGAACTTAAATTACGGGGGTGAATGTTTCGACAGGAATTTAAAGAAGATAAGCAAGCCGAGTATTCTCAAATCTCGTAAAACTTTGAGAAAACAAATAAGTGCTAACTTATTTCAAAAACCCGCATTGGCTTACGCTTAATGCCGTCAGATTACTGACTCTCGCTAGGTAATTTTGGCGCAATTTTGCGAGATAGATAAATTTTTCTGACCCTAAAAATTTATTAAAACATTTGGGTCACAAACATAGAAATTTTTGCCCAGCTTATACTCTGTGTTTTATTTAAAACTGGGATAAGTTTGTAGAATTATCTTTGGAACAATTTTTGGACGCGGGTTCATTCTCGCCACCTCCACAAAATTAAAACATTAAACAAAATTTATTCTTTTAAAACCGTTAGCAAACCATAGAATAAGAGCAAAAGAGGTACGCTTAATTGATGAGAAGGGCGAACAAAAAGGGGTGGTTACCCTACAAGAAGCGCTCAGAATGTCTCAAGAGCGCAATTTAGATTTAGTACAAGTAACGGAAAAAGTGGATCCACCGGTTTGTAAAATTGTAGAATATGGTAAATATCTTTATCAATTAAAGAAAAAGGAAAGAAAACAATCAAAACATAAGGGTGGAGAAATTAAGGGCGTAAGATTACGCTTTAATACCTCTCCTCACGATTTAGAGACCAAGGCAAAACAAGCTCAAAAATTTTTAGAACAAGGCAATAAAATAAAAATAGACTTATTCTTGAGAGGAAGAGAGAGGGCCTTGAGAAGTCATGCTCAAGAACAAATAAATAAATTTTTAAATATACTTAAAGAATATATCCCAATAGAAACTGACCAATCTGGAAAAAGACGACATAATGCTATCACGGTCATTATTAAAAAAGGTAAAAAACATGAAGAAAACGAAAATAAAAATTCGAAAATCGCTGACGAAAAGATTTAAAGTAACGAAAAATGGAAAAATTATGAGACGGGCTACTGGCCAAGATCATCTTTTGTCTAAAAAATCAGGTAAAGCGATAAGAAGCAAAAGAGGATGGGTTGAACTATCTAAGCCCGAAACAAAAAAGATTAAAAAATTAATGTCTGTTTAATTATGGTAAGAGTAAAAAGAGGTAAAACAGCCCATAAACGAAGAAAGAATTTGCTTAAACATGCAAAGGGATTTAAGTGGGGAAGAAAAAATAAATACAAGGCAGCAAAAGAAGCGTTGATGCATGCATGGTCCTATTCCTATAGAGACAGAAGAACAAAAAAGAGAGACAGGAGACAATTGTGGCAAATCCAGATTAATGCAGCTTGCCGAGAACATGGAGTTTCTTATAGTAAATTCATGGGGCAAATGAAAAAGAAAAAAATTGAACTTGATAGAAAAATCCTATCCCAATTAGCAAACGAAAAGCCAAAAATCTTTGAAAAAATCATAGAGAAAACAAAAGAAAAAGACTAAAATCTTTTTTAATTCTTCTTCTAAAAAAATGAAGAAAGAAATCAAAATTCTTATAGCAATTTTAATAATTGCTATTTTTGTTTGGGAATATTATACAATGCCCGAATATAAGATGTGTGAAGCTATAATAAAAAATTATGGAAAATGAAAACAAAATTAAGAAATTAATTAAAACCTATTTCGGCGAATGGTTCTTAATTGTTGGAATAGGAATGTTTATACATGATATTTCTCGTTTCCTTTATCGATACTGGATTGAACGAGCCAAGGCCTTTCATCATTTATCAACTGATAGCTTAGATTATGTTGGGATTAGTCTTCTCTTAATTCTAATCGGGGGCTGGATAGTCTGGCGTAAAAAATATAGGAAATAAAGGAGAAAAGCATAGAATATAAAAGATTTTCAAAATTGAAAAATATACTACCAGTACTTTTGGTAATCGGAATACTGATTGCTATATTCTCTTTTTATTTTTTCTATCACTTACCTCGACTACTTCAATAATAATCGACCTCATATAACGCCCCCTCTAAAAGAGTGGGTATTTTTGGATCCCTATTATTGACAATCAGCCATATTCTGTGGTATAATATAAATATAGTAAACAACACACAAAAACTGAATAACCGAAGGAGAAATCATGCCGAAAAGGAATGAGGAACGAATAACTGTGAACATCGAGACATGGATTGCTCTTATAGCATCCATTCTATTACTCAGTGGCCTTATGGCCTGGGTAACAACATTGCGCATGTTCTTTGGCGCGCTAACTCTTTCTGTCTGTTTTTTCTGCTCACTCCTACTTATAGTAGGAACCCTACACAAGATTGGGGATGATATACGAGAAGCAATCGAAACGGCGAAGAAGGTTTCAAAATCATAATCGCCAAGAATACGGTGTGGTGGGCTCGCTAGTTTATTAAGCAGCCCACTTCACCCCAATATTATATAATCGCTAATTCAGCGGTTTTTTTATATAAAATATGTTCTCAACAATTAAAAACTTACTTAATAAATATCAAGGCATATTAAAAACCTCGCTATATGCGAGGCTTTTAAGTCTCTCCCTAGAAAAAATTATTTCCTTAATTCTCTCAGTTGCGCCATTAATTTTTCAATTGCGGATTGCATAGAAGCAAGCATTGAAGAAAGTTCTTCTTTGCTAGCGCTAGTTTCTGCAGAAGAAAGACATACTCCATCTCTACAACCGTTTGGACATTTATAAACAGTCACTGTTGGATTTCCATCTCTTCCACAAATAGCTTCATACAAATAAGGGCCACTAGTTACACAAGCGCCACCTCCTGGTCCAATATTATTAACAGAATCACCTGTATAGGTTGAATAAATTGATTTACAACAATCTTGTGTACCAGAGATATCGGAAGAGCTCGACCGTGCCGTTCCTTTTACGTAATAATTGGTTCCTCCATCAGAGTCTGAACATGTGGCATCTGTTGTCACAACCACAGTTACGCTGCTTGGTATTGTGTATTTTGCTTCTCTAGTTCCATTAAGTTTTTGTCCGTACACATATCCTCGGTATACATAGGTGCCTGGGGTAGATTCAGAGAAATTCCATGTTTTAGTATATTCAGTACCGTTAACGTAATCTGAGTGCCAACTTCCTTGGTAGTATGCCCAGAGTTTAGTTAATCCATTATCATCTTGTCCAGTTACAGTCAGCTCAATATTTTCTCCTACTCCAACTGTTGTTTTGTCTACAGAGAGAGTGCCAGAGACTGGATCTTCTTGCTCAGCCGTTCCTGGACAGATTAAACTCCTTGTTAAACAATTATTATTTTCATTTGATTCTGTCCATTGTCTATTATAATCAGCACACACTTTAATAAGGTAAGTTTGGCTAGGGGCACACTTCCAGTCGCTGAAAAAGCTTGTTGTAGTTTCTCCAGCTGACAGATGACTAGGGTATGATCTTTCTTTGTATACACGATCAACATATAGCCCAGTAACAGTGGTTCCAACAAAAGCATCTCCTTGGTTTTTCATGGTATAAACAACTCCCTGGTCTTTATTAATAGAGATGCTTGGAATAATTAGATCTGATTCTTCCTGCTCTGCCGAAACAAGATTAAAATAACTCTCGCTCTCATCACGTGGAGCAGATATATCATTTGATATTCCAGCACCACTCCCCCAAATACTAATCTTATACTGCCCCTCAGTGATAATAGAAGAAATATTAGAACACTTTTGATATTCTTGGATTGTGACATCATGTCTTGTAGTAGCTGGCAGGCCTCCTGTAGGATGAGGAACATCGGCTAATTTACACATAACTGCATTTGCAAACTTCAAATAAATGGCCGCGTTCTCCACATCTTGCCAATTCCAAACAATGGTTTGAGGCTCTCCAAAGGTCCAACTTTCTCCTCCGTTTGGAGTAATTAAACCTATTCTTGGATTTATAGTTTTACAAGCACCATCACTGCATCCATTGGGGCAAACAAAGTCTTCATGTACACCAAATTCTTCTTGTGATGAAGAACAAAAATATTCGCTAAGAACAGATCCGCCGGGATAACAATAATCTGTATGGGTATAAGTCTGCCCAGCTCTTTCTTCTGTAATCGTTCCTTTCACATAATAATCTTTTCCTCCATCTGAGTCTGAACATGTGGCATCTGTTATCACCACCACAGTCACGCTGCTTGGTATTGTGTATCTTGCTTCTCTAGTTCCATCGAGTTTTTTTCCGTACACATATCCTCGGTATACATAAGTGCCTGGAGTAGATTCGGAGAAATTCCATGTTTTAGTATATTCAGTGCCCTCAGCGTAATCTGAGTGCCAACTTCCTTGGTAGTATGCCCAGAGTTTAGTTAATCCATTATCATCTTGTCCAGTTATAGTCAGCTCAATATTTTCTCCTACTTCAACTGTTGTTTTGTCTACAGAGAGAGTGCCAGAGACAACGTCTTCTTGCCCTGCAGAAACAACTCTAAACGGGTTGTCGCTTTCATCATAAATTGCAGGGTCAGAGGCGTCTTCAATCCTTGTCTTGTAATTTCCTAATGCCGCTGCTTGGCCAATCTGACTAGAATGACTACCATCGTTCTCGGTTATAACCCCTATGTCACAACGAGATCCTCCTGTGGTAGATTGAGCGTAATATTCTGGAGTCATGCAAGTGGTAATTTTCACCCTATCAATAGTGCCAAGAGATCGCCACGTAATAGTATAAGAATCCCCTTGCTTAAATCTTTCTCCTCCATTCGGAGAAGTAACTGTAATAAGTTTTTCTTCTTCTCCTGCTGTCACCACCACAGTCACGCTGCTTGGTGTTGTGTATTTTGATTCTTTAGTTCCATCGAGTTTTTTTCCGTACACATATCCTCGGTATACATAGGTTCCTGGGGTAGATTCAGAAAAATTCCATGTTGTAGTGTGAAAGGTTCCGTCAGCAGAATCTGTGTACCAACCGTTATGAAAATATGCCCAGAGTTTAGTTAATCCATTATCATCTTGTCCAGTTACCGTGAGCTCAATATTTTCTCCTACTCCTACTTTTGTTTTGTCTACAGAGAGAGTGCCAGAAACTGGATCTTCTTGCTCTGCTGCAACAATACTAAAATAATTATCCGATACATCGCAGACCGTGCTATTGCTAACAGAGCATATTTCAATCTTATAATGATCCCCTGGTTGTATTGTCCACCCCGCACCAGTGCCATTATTTACACCTATATCCCAGCTATATGAGCCACTATTGCGCGTCTTTGTAATCATAGCGATACTATCATTTCT
>JAYENY010000017.1:0-9837 GCA_034722415.1 Patescibacteria group bacterium | reverse complement strand
CCCTATAAGTCCTGATAAGTCTTTTTCTATTTCACTAGCTCTCGCTAATATTTTTTCTTTTGACTCCTCTGTCTCTCTTCTATTGTCGTCCATCCTTTCTTTTCCTTTTTGAGCTCTTTCTTCTAGCCCTTTAAGCTTTTCAAGGCCTTGTCCTAATTCTCTTTTCAGAGGATCTAGCTGATAGCCCCTTATGGCCTCTACAGAATATCTTAATGTAGATTCGCGAAAATCTCTTTTAATGTCTTCGTAAAAGTATTCCTTAAAAACTCTTTGTTCAAAGCTTTCTTTACTAAAAAATTCTTCTAATTTTTCTGCTTCTTTTTCCATCCCGTCTATCCCTCCTAATAGTCTTTCAAGTTTCTCTTGAGATATCTCTTCGTCTGTTAAAAATTCATTAACTTCTTTTTCAAGAAATTCCAATCTTCCTTTAGCTAATTTAAGGTCTCCAAAAAACTCAGAAAAATCTTCTGGTAATATTTCCTGCTCCTCCTGTGTTTCCCTAGCTCCCTCGCTATGAAGTATTTCTCCCTCAATCAAAGCCTCCCCTGGATCCTCCTTATTTAGTATAGAATCCGCTTCGCTATCATCGGGACTAAGTCGTTCTTTGTTTCTAATAATAAGTTTATATTAATAATACAATCAAAAAAGACCAAAAAGTTTACCTATAAAGAAGATATAAACAATGAGATACATTGCTCCTTCCCAAATATGAATTCTACGAGAAATTCCAGAGATAATGAAAAGGAAAGTCGCAACAACTAAAACTGGCAATCCTAAATAAAAGGTATTTTCATCTACGTGTATTGTTTTAAAAAGACCCGGAACACCAACAACAACTAAGAGATTAAACACGTTAGAACCAAATACATTACCCAACGCTAACTCAGATTTCTTTCGTAGAGCGGCTTTTACCGAAACCAGCAGTTCAGGCAAAGATGTTCCAAGCGCTACAGCAGCCAGAGAAATTGCTCCTGCGCCAACTTCTAAAATCTCAGATAGTTTTATTACAGAATCGATAAGATATTTAGCTCCAAACATCAAAGCTATAATGCCAACCCCTAATATTAAAAAATCTTTAACCCCTATTCTTGGTCTTTTGCTATTCTTTCTTTTTTCTATCTTCTGACTTTGTAGCTTCCTTCTTTTAGATCTATCAGGAATAACCTCATTAAGCTCCTCGGTTTCTTCGTCTCGATGAAAAAAACTATATAAAAGATAAACACTATAAGCTAAAAGCAAAAGAATAGATTCTATTAAAGTAATTTGCTGATCCCATACTACACCCAAAAATAGAACTGTTGAAATAGCTAATAGGGGTAGATCTAAGTCAATAAGGCTCTTGCTAACAATAAGTCGCTTACCAATGACTGCAGAAATACCCACAACTAAAAGTATATTGGCGATATTAGAACCAATAGCACTAGCTGGAACAATCTCTGTCACTCCACGGAAAATTGCCATCATAGCTGATATAAGCTCAGGGAAGGAAGTTCCTAAACCAATAATAGTTACTCCTATAACAAAAGGCGAGATGCCAAGGGACAAGCCGATTTTCTCAGCGCTTTGCAAAAGCCAATCAGCTCCCTTAACTAGTACAGCTAGAGAAACAACGAAAATAAGTAGCCAAAAAAGTAACATATTTTTTTATAATTCTATTTTAAAAATCGTTTTGCTTACTCAAAATGCTTTCTCAATTTTTCAACCTCGGCATCACTAATATTATCGCGTTTATTTGCCTTCATTTCGTCCAATCCTTGTAAAAACTCTTCTTTCGTAATACCCCTACTATGATGCGAGTCAAACTTCTCCATCACCGACTTAACATACTCTTTTTCAACTGGTCGCAAACGCATAGAGCGCATTTTAACTCCAAATCCTTTTGAACTAATTTTCCCTCCATACCTAGAACGATCAAAAAAATTTCTACCTGAACCTTTTGAGTTAGATTCGGAGCTACCTGAGCTTGACGACGTTCTTCTTGATGTAAATAATCCCATAATTATTTAAGATTAAAATTATTAAAATAATGACCTTTATTTCATAAAATATCTATTTTTATACTAACATCACTCTAAAAATTTACAAAAAATAGAATAATTTAATTAATCGTCTTTATAAACAAATTTCTTGCATTCTCGGTTGTCTGATTAGCTATCTCTTCCAGAGAGAGTTCCTTAATGTCAGCAATCTCTTGCGCAATAACCATTACTCCAAATGGATCATTTTTTTTCTTATTGCTATTGGGCGGAGTAAGATATGGGCAATCAGTTTCAATTAAAATTTTATCTAATGGCATTTTCTCAATAACCTCCTTTAAATCAATTTTAAATATTATTCCATTAAACCCAATTAAAAAACCTAATCTCATATATTTTTTAGCCTGCTCCCAATCACCTGTAAAGCAATGAATAACTCCCTTAAGCTTTTTATTATAAACAACTGATAATTCTTTCAGGGTATTAAGCATCTCTTCATGAGCCATTCTACAATGAATAATGCTTGGTAAATCAAGCTCTGCTGCTAATCGAATTTCTTGATGCAGTAAAAAATTTTGCTCTGATTTAAATTGCTCTAATTTCTTTTTTGTTTTTGGCTTCCAATAGTAATCAAGCCCTACTTCGCCAATGGCCACAACCTTTTCGTTTTGAGCAAGCTTTTTGTATTTTTCATAATCAAACTCTTTCTCAAATGGAGAGTCCCCATCATCCTCATCTTTGTCTACTCTCTTCTTAGTCAATCCTGTGTCTAGATTTATTGGATGTAACCCAACTGCTGCATAAACTCCTTGTTCGTATTTTTCAGCAATTTCAACCGCTCTTTCAGAAGTAAAAAAATTAGTTCCTACGTTTATAAGCGAGATATCATCTTTAAGACATCTTTTAATAATATCTTCCCGATCCCTAGTAAAGGCTGCAAAATTAAGATGTGCGTGAGTATCAAAAAACATATTAAGATTCAATATTTTAATCTATTCGTGGAAACAATGATTTAGATTCTTTGGTTTTTAATTGTTCAAAAATTTTCTCTGAAGTTTCTGGCAAAAATAGTGCAAGAAATTCAGCTATTTTGCTAATTGCAAGCAATAAATCATTTATTACTGATAACTTATTCTCTTTATCTTCCCATGGTTTTTCTTTTTCTATATATTTGTCGCAAAAACCAATCAGCTCCCAAATCGATTTAAGAGCAATATCGAATTTAAAATTATTTAGAGCTTCTTTGTAATCTGTCTCTGTTTTATCAACCTGAATCTTCAATTCTTGATTCTCAATATTCAAGCTTTCGTCTTGTTCTTCTGCTAATTTTAATACTCTAGAGAGAAGATTTCCGAGTCCTTTTGCCAAATCACTATTATATCTCTCCTCAAATTTCTCAATAGTAAAATCACCATCCTGAAATGGGGTTATTTCTCTTAAGAAAAAATATCTAACTGGATCTGTTCCATATTTATTCAATAATTCAAAAGGGTCAATTACATTGCCAATTGATTTGGACATTTTCTGTCCATCAGAGAGAACAAAACCATGTACAAATATTTTCTTAGGCAGATCCAAGCCAAGAGACAGTAATATGCCCGGCCAAATTAAGGCATGGAATCTTAAAATATCCTTTCCAATACAATGAATATCTGCTGGCCAATATTTTTTAAACTGTTTGCTTTCATTTTCATAGCCAATAGCTGAGATATAATTTGTTAAAGCGTCTGCCCAAACATAGATAGTCTGGTCTGGATCTCCTGGAACTGGAATTCCCCAATCAAGTTTTTTTACTGATCGAGAAAAGCTTATATCTTTTAATCCTTCATTGATTATGCTTATCACTTCGTTCTTCCTAGTCTCTGGAATAATTTGCATTTCATTGGTCTCTATCGCTTTTTTAATTTTGCTAGCATATTTAGACAATTTGAAAAAATAATTTTTTTCTTTCACTTCAATTAATTTAGAAGTCGGATGTAAGGAACACCCTCCAACAAGCGAATCCTTCGTTCTTTCGGTTATAAAAGCCTCGCAACCAACACAATAATATCCTTCATAATCTCTCGCCTCTATATCTCCGTTATCTTTCAATTTCTTCCAAACCTTTTCAACGCTAGGCCAATGCTTAATTTTATCTGTAGTTCTAATAAAATCTTTATTAGATAAGTTCAATTTCTTAGTTAACTCTATATATCTTTTAGCAATCTTGTCTGTAAATTCTTTAGGGGTTTTAGAATCTTCAGCAGCTGTTTTAGCTATCTTTATTCCGTGCTCATCTGTTCCAGTCAAAAACCAAACATCCTTGCCTAATGATTCTTCATATCTAGCAATAACATCTGCTTGTATTGATTCTAGGGCAAAGCCAATGTGTGGCTGTGCATTAGTATAAGCAATGCTTGTGGTGATATAAAATTTTTCAACTTCTTTAGTCATGATTTTTAACAATTATTACAAACTCACCCTTTATCTTATCTTTTTCTATTTTTTCGATCACTTTGTCAATCTTTCCACGATAAATTGTCTCGAATTTTTTAGTTAATTCTCTTCCTACTGTTAATTCTAAATCTCTATTTAATTCTTGTAATTCTCTAATTGTTTTTAAAATTCTATGACAAGATTCATAGATGATAACTGGATGTTTTGATTTCTCTACTTCTTGAAAAAACTTTTTTCTTTTTCTTTTTTTAGGAGGAAACCCTAGGAATAAAAACTTATCCATAGAAAATCCGGCAACTGAGGCAATCGTCGTAATCGCAGACGGTCCGGGAATCGGAATAATTTGCACTTCGTCCCCAAATAATTCAATTGCTTCTTGAATTAATTTATTCCCTGGATCAGAGATTCCTGGTGTTCCAGCATCTGAAACCAATGCTAGCCTTTTTCCTTGCTCTAAAAGTTTTAAAATATAGCTTATCTTCTCTATTTTTGAATGCTGATGATAGCTAATAGTGGGTGTTTTAATATTATAATGATTCAGTAATTTTCTCGTTACTCGCGTATCTTCACATAAAATAAAATCGACCTCTTTTAATGTTTCCAGAGCTCGAGCAGAAATATCATCAAGATTCCCTATTGGAGTTCCAATGATAAAAAGTTCTGACATTTTTTTAAAAAGAATCTTGTTCTACTAGTTCTGCTGCTTGCTTATTCTCTAAAAATCCCTTAACAAGCTCAAAAAATATTCCAACTAGAGGGATTATAAGGATTGCTCCCATGAGTCCCCATAATTTTACGCCAACCAATAATGACATTAAAACTAAAGACGGAGAGAGATTAAGGAATTTCTTACTTAAGAGCGGCATGATTATAGAGCCCTCTATCTGTTGAGCAACTAAAAAGGCTATAAGAAAAATAATCGCTTTTGGTAATCCCGCAATAGAAAAGATAAAGAGAGAAATAGTTGCCCCGCTCAAGAAAGGCCCAATACTTATAATAATATTAAAAATTCCAGCAAAAAGACCAAAGAATACAGCATATTTAACTCCTAAAACAAAGCAAGTGATGGTAACTATTAGACCTATAAAAAAGCAACAAATAATCCTTACTCCAAACCAAGCAGCAATTTTCCTTTGACTTCTCCCCCAGACTGTTAAAACTTTTGTTTTGTACTTTTTGGGAAAAGCAAGCATTAGTGTCTTGGCAATTCCTTCTTCTTCCAAAGATAGAAAAAACGCAATAGAGAAAATCGCTATTGAAGAAAAGATTCCTCCAAAAACAGTTCCCATCGCAACAAAAATATTAGTAGAGGCTCCAGAAAGCATTTGTCCAATGGACTGAGAAAATGTCTGAAAATCTTTTAGCGCTTCTATCCTTAATCCACTGAAATAAGGTGTAACTTGTTCGAAATAGGTTGGTAAATTTTCAGAAAGTTGTTGAAGTTCTGAAAACAATAATGGAGAAAGTATAAAGATAAAAGAACCTAAAAGGCAAAAAACGCCTAAGTAGATTAAAACACTAGCTAACATCCGCGGTATGCGGAGTTTCATTAAAAAATTGATCGCTGGGTTAAATAAAATAGAGATAACTAGGGCAAAGACAAACCAGATTAGAATATCTCTTACCAAAAAGACAAGATAAAGCATAGTAAAAGAAAAAAGAAACTTAACAATAGTTCCCGAAGAAATATCTAAAACACGAGAAGATGTCTTTCCCCGTGGTTCTTGTGTAGCATATTTAATTTGAACTTCGTCCTCGTCCATAATTCCTATACTAGTTATTCTTTATTTTAAAACTCTTTTATTAAATTTTCAAATCTTTTCTTGTCTTTAAATGGTCCAATTAAAGCGAGATTTAGTTTCTCCGACTTAAAAATATCTTGTGCTACAGCTAAAATATCCTCTGCTTTCACTTTATCAATCTCTTTAAAAATCTCTTGTGGAGTTAAAATTTCATTTCTTAAAAGTTCTTGACCGCTATAAAAAGAGGCTAGCGCGTCAGACGCTTCTAAAGATAGGGCCATTTTCCCCTTAATGTAATCTTTAACTTTTTTAATCTCTTTACCATCCACTAGCTCTTGAGAAATTTTCTTATACTCTTTTAGAATAGCTTGAATGGCTTTATCTACATTCTTATTATCCACTCCAGCCCTAGTAATTAAAAATCCAGTATCCGGATCACTTTCTATTCCAGTAGAAACATAATAAGCTAGTCCTAATCGTTCACGCACCTCCATGAAAAGACGTGAACTCATCATTCCCCCCAATACTGCTGCTATAAATTGAAAAACATATTTTTGGGGATGGAAAAGATTATACCCCCTAACCCCCAAGCAAAGATGTGTTTGATCTGTTTCTTTAAAATGAATCAGCGATTCTGGCTTATCTTGTTTCTCAACAACACTTGCTTTATTAATCTTTTTACCTTTATTTAATTTAAAAAAATATTTTTGAACTTCTTTAATAGCTATATCTTCATTGATATTTCCAGCTATACAAATCAACGAGTTAGGAGCAGTATAGTGTTTTTCCCAATAATCAGATAGTTGTTTGCGAGAAATTGATCTAACTGTTGATTTTGTACCTGCTATATCCCAACCAGCTGGCTGATCTCCGTATAAAAGTTTCCTCCATAGGGTTTGGATATAAAGCATTGGATTGTCTAAATACATATTTATTTCTTCCACTATGACTCCTTTTTCCTTCTTAATTTCTTCTGCTGGCAATGTGGAATTTTGGAAAATATCGGAAACCCAATCAAGGGCCAATCCAAAATGAGAGGCCTCAACTTTGGCATAATAGCCTGTATATTCTTCCCCTGTAAACGCATTATATTCCCCTCCTATTTTATCCAATGTTTCCACTACTGCCATTGGGCTAGGACGCTTCTTTGTTCCTTTGAAAAACATATGTTCCAAAAAATGAGAAATGCCCCCGATCTCCTTATCCTCATATTTACTTCCAACTTTGGCTAATGCTAAAACCGTAACTGCTTGAGTATGGTTGTCGGGAACAGTAATCACTCTTAGTCCATTTTTGAGAATTGTTTTTTTATACATTAGTTTAGTGTACTCTAAATTTCTATTTAAGACAAAATTTATTAAAAAGCTTGACATTATATGAGAAGTTTATTAGGATTCTAACTGTTCGGAAAAGAAGCGAGTCAGTAGACTGAAGAGATGTTGTCTATCCAAGCTAGGCAGTGATAGGCAACTATAGTAAGTCTATGTGACGGGGGGGTTCGACGCCTCATCGCTCGATCTGAGAAACTCCCTTGTTGTATAGGATAGGCGGGACGACTATGAATCTGGAGCACCAGCTCCGGTGGAGTCCGCCATGGAATACCGCCCTTCAAGACGAGTTTCAATAATCTCCGAACACAAGGGGAGCAGTCAAAATGATTGCTCCCCGCTTTATTTTTATTATCCATCAAAACTCACAAAAAAATCTTTTTTGGATCAAATGGTTTTCCAAAAAAAACAGTTCCCAACGTTTTAAACTTGTCAGTTAAATCAGTTGTTAAAAATTCGATTTCTGAATTTTTACTTAAGACATTATCTATTTGAGGATGTCTTTTTAAATAATCTTTTAATTTCTCAGCCACTATTTTCCCTTCAGAAATAATTTTTACTTTATCGCCAACAATTTCCTTAATCTGTTTTTCTAAAAGACCATAATGGGTACATCCAAGAATCAAAACATCAACCTTTTTCTCAAGTAAAGGATTTAAATAATTTTCTAAAAGCATTCTTGTCTCTTTAGAGTCTTGTTTCCCATCCTCTATCGCTGCAACAAGTAGTGGACAAGCCCTTTGAAAAAGTTTTATCTTGGGATTAAGTTTTTTTAATTCTCTTTCAAACACGCTAGAATTAACCGTCCCTTGTGTAGCTATAACCCCAATGCGATTATTTTTAGTTTCTATAGCAGCTTCAGCTACTGGGATAACAACCCCCAACACTCTCTTTTCGGGATAATTTTCTGGCAAATATTTTTGCTGAATCTTTCTCAAAGCTTCGCTAGATACCGTATTACAGGCAACAATTATTAAATGACAATCTCTTTTAAAAAGAAAATCTACTGCCTGCTCTGTAAAATTATATACTTCTTCTTGGAAACGATTACCGTAAGGAACGCGAGCTGTATCGCCTAAATAGATATAGTTGTATTGTGGGAGTTCTTTTGTTATCTCTCTCAAAATCTCCAAGCCACCAAAGCCGGAATCAAAAACTCCAATTGAAATATTCTCTTTCATAACATTACTCTATCAAAAAAACGCCTATTTGGCGATTTTATATTACAAAAACCTCTCTAAAAAGAGGCCTTTCTTCTATGCAGATACTATAGTAAAGCAGCTCCCTGTTATGGATAATATTATAAATAAAATATTAGTCACTTTACTCGTATAGTAACATATGTTACTATACAGGCATTATGAAAAAAGATTATTATTCAACCATAGAAACAGCTAATATATTAAATGTTAGTCGTAAAACAGTTTTTCAATGGGCTAGAGATGGCAAAATAGAAGCTACTAAAGTAGGGAAGAATTATATCATTCCTCATTCTGCTATTCTTGAAAAAATAGGGAAAACTCTTGGTAAAAATAAAAAGGCTGAAATAGAGAACGCTATTAATAAGGCCTTAAAACAATACCAAGAAACCTTTAAGCTTCTTGGAAAAACATGAGACCAAAGCCCCTTGCTATTATTGAAGTAGAATATATAGCATTCAAGATGGCAGAAAAACTTATGATATGGGATGAACCAATCCCTAATTTTGGTTCTCGTTTTCCAAATATTCTAGAAAGCTGCCTGAATCAACCATTTACTAGTTTTAACAAGAAAGATCTATATCGCGGGATTATTGGAAAAGCCAGCATCTTGTTTTATTTGATGATTAAAAATCATCCTTTTCAAAATGGGAACAAGCGAATAGCAGTTATGAGTCTTTTGTATTTTCTATATAAAAACGGTAAATGGTTTAAGATTGATAATATCACTCTATATCGCTTTGCCTATGATATTGCGAAAAGCGATCCAAAAGATCGTGAAGAAATTTTAGTTTTTATTCAAAAATTTATAAAAAAATATATATCTGATCTCTAGGTATCTAGTTAGAATTTACAAACTCTTCTTGTTGGATAATCGGGACTTCTTTTTTTGACTCTCTGTAGCGAATCATCTTAAAACTGAAATATTAAATTATTTTTCAAATAACACAAATATTATGTCTGATAATGCTTTTATCTTATGATAGATTTTGGCAGGAATCTCTATTTTAACTAGAGCCTCAACGATTTGTTTATTATTTTCTATAATAATCTCCGCTGAACCATTGATTAAATAAATAATTTCTTCTTTATTTTTAGAATTATCTCCTGAAATAGTATTCTTATTTCTATAATAAACCTTAAAACAATCAGTCTC
>JAYENY010000016.1:0-31530 GCA_034722415.1 Patescibacteria group bacterium | reverse complement strand
TACAGCCCAGGATGAAGGCCATTCAGAAGCAATACAAGGGAGACAGAGAAGGACAGGCAAAAGCAATGATGGAGTTATATAAAGAAGAGGATGTTAATCCATTTTTCAGTTTTTTGGTAATGCTTATACAGTTCCCTATTTTAATAGTGCTTTATCGACTTTTTTGGCAGGGCATTCAAGAAGAAAACTTTGTTTATCTTTATAGTTTTACCCAAAGGCCAGAAACAATTAATACATTGTTTTTAGGGCTAAACCTAGATGAACCATCAGCTGTGTTAGCAGTTATTGTAGGGATAGTTTTCTTTATACAAACCAAACTTTCTATACCAAAAAAAGACAAACAACAGCAATTAGACAAAAAGAAATCTGCTTTTGGAGAAGTGTTCCAAAAACAGATGCTCTATTTATTCCCTATTTTTATTGTTTTCATTTTACTCCGCTTACCATCCGCTTTAGGACTATATTTATTGGTAGGTGGAATCTTTATGGCTGCTCAACAATATTTTGCTAAGAAAAAATATTATTTAGAGAAAGATACGGTTGCATTAGAAAAACAAAAAAATGTTTAAGAAAAAACTAGAAGATAAAATTAAAAAGGTTGTAGAAGAATTTTTTGAAAAAACTTCTTTTGAGGTTTCAGTTGTTGTAGACAAGATTGAAGACACGACATTACCAATTTCAATTCACCTAGAAGAGCCCCAAGTCTTAATTGGGGAGAATGGGAAAACGCTTTTTTCTATTCAACATCTTCTGAGTAAATCTTTAAGAAAGAAGTTTAAGGAAGAGAAGGATTTCTATGTGGATTTAGATATTGACGATTACAAGAAGAAAAAATTAGATTATTTAAAGGAAATTGCTCGCAACAGTGCAGACGATGTAGCTCTTTATAAAAAAGAAAAAGAGCTGCGCCCAATGTCAGCCTACGAGAGAAGAATTATTCATATGGAGTTAAAAGAACGAAGCGATGTCCAGACAGAAAGTATTGGACAAGACCCAGAGAGGAAGATAGTTATTAAGCCTGTTTAACTAAATTTATTTAAGAAATTTATGCCGTTAAGAAAACGGTTTTTTTATTGAATTTTAGCTTTTATTAAAAGCAGAGATCCGGAACAACCATCAAACTTAACTTGAGCTAAGTCAGGTTTAGAGGTTCCGAAAACAAGAGCTTCTTTGCCTGGCCATAGAACGCCATCAGTGGATAGTTTAGCTGTGGTTGCATTTGCGCGATCATAGAGAATCGCCAAATATCTAGTGCCTGGCCTAGGAAAGTTGATCGCGGATACCCCAGAAGGCCTTAGCGTGGAATGACCGTGGCCATCTCTAATATTCCTAAATGTGAGCCCTCCTTTTGCCCACCATCTTCCGTCAAAATCACCATTGCTATCTCGGATAAATCTAATTCCTTTCGCTATAGGAGTAGTATAGCCCATAGCCGAGCTTATGTTAACTATCTCTTCAAGCCCAGCACTCCCAGTACTCGGATTTGGAGAAGTTCCTTCTGGTTCTTCTCTTTCCCAGCTCCCATCCCAGTTGAAAGTTATAGCTGCAGGATATTCGGCCTGTTTTTCGCACGCAGCATTACGGCAGACTTTTACAGGCGCTTCTATAGAATCTTCATTAATTTGGAAGACTGTAAGAGAGCTGACGTCTTGCCATTCAGTATCGTGTAGAGTTATTTCCTCATCGGGATTGTGGTAGGGCATATAGACATGTGCCCAGCCTGCATTGTCATTCCCAAATATTGCCCTTGGATTTCTACGAAGAACAACTCCATATTTAACTTGATTTTTCTCATCATCCACCAATGCGATTGAGCCGACCTTATCGTTAAGACAATCAGGCAAACCACCAACGCTGTTTTGATAGATTTTAAAACATTCTCCAGGAGGGACTCTTTCCTCAGGATTACCATGTTGTGAGTGAGTAGAGTTTGGAAAGCTATAAACATAGATTCCTGGCTTGTGCCAGAGCATTTTAACACATTTTACTTGATCTATTCTTGCCCCCCAGAGATTGTTGCTAATACAAGTTCTCTCACCAAATGTTTGAAGAGTATCATTTGGAACCGTTTCTATCCAGTCATTTTCGCAATCCTTATTTCCGTAAAATTCTATCGTAAAATCTTCTTGGCTATTAAAGGTATAGAAAGATCCGACAGAAAATGCATCGGTTCCAAAATTTTCTTCCCCTATGCGACTAGTAGTTTCTATTCTTAAGAATTTAGTTCCGCTAGGAAGGGGTTTTACAATATTAGGCAAAGCATCACTATTATCACCGCAGTTGTCATCACTATATAGAATAATTCCTTGGCCAGCCGCAAGAAGATGTGGTGGCTCGATAGTAAGCGTCTGAGGATCTAGTTGGTTTAAGAAAACAAAAGAACCAAGAAGAACAATTAATCCGATAAAGGCAGAAAGTATTTGGTTTCGCGAGTCAGACATTGTAGACGGATTTCCCGCTGAAGTTAAATATCTAAATCCAGCCACCGTTAATATAACAAGAGCTATTATTCCCCCTATAGAAACAACAAAAATATAAATATATCTAATATAATCAGGAAGATAACTTAAAAGCGACGGATCAGGAGCCCGGGAAAGTATTGGATAGTTTATCTCGAGTGTGCTGGTTTGGGCATGAGTCCAACCAATTCCAGTCAAGATAATAGACAGAAAAGAAAAGAAAATAATTATTTTTATTTTATTCATTTATTTCCATTTGTTTTGTTACACAACAAAAGAAATTACTGGCAATATCTGGGTAATTTGGATACCAAACCTCTTCATAACAATAACAGTTTAAGGGGGTTCTTTGAGTTGTTGTTGCAGAGTTAAAATAGTCACAATCAAGGGGAGGATCATAGAGATTGCAAGTTTCTAATTTAATTTGTCCATAATATTTTGCCATTTGGCAATTTTCTAAGAATTTCAATGACTCTTCTCCTTTTACGTATTCTGCAATATCAGAGTAGAGCATCCCGCAACTAGTTAAGTCCAGAGCTCCTCCTATTGTAGTATAGCCAATGGTTTGTTGAAGAAGAATATTATCAATTTCTTCTTCAACAGCGAATAGCGAGCCTAATCTTTCAATTAAATATTTAAAATCATCAAAATTTCGTGAACGATTAAGAAGTTTCTGGATCCAGACTAGCTTCTCTATTAAAGTATAATCTCTTTCTTCTGTTTCTACAAGATTTCCATCGTCATCTCGACAGTTAGCCTCTTCATTTGTACAACAAGTATCTTCTCCTATAGGAACTCTTTCGCCTTCCTTGTCATGTCCTTCTGGATATTCTGAATTAAGCTTATAAAAAGATTCGTAGATACTATTTATAGCTGATTCAATATTAGAATAAGCTGATCGAATATTGCTTTGATATTCACTAATGAGATTATAATTTGTGGTTACTTCCGGAGGGTATGGGTTTCCGCCATAAATGCCATCGCAAGTACAAGTGCAATCGCAACAAGTTTTGCAATTATTACCATCTGCATCGCAATGGCAATCATATGTATTAGTTACCTCGCATTCGGGTTCGCAAACCTCATCGCATTTCCCGATGTTAGTTTCATCAGAAACATCAATTAGGAGATTTGTGGTGTCTGCTATTAATTCTTGAAGACTTTGGAAATCAGAGGGATTCATAGTAGAAGGAGTTGGGTCATTAATCCTTTCGATAATTAAATCACTTTTATTATCAATATTTTGTAATTCTTTTAAAATTAGTTTTACTAATTTTATTGCTTCGTCTAACGTTGTGCCAATTGGAATTTCTACAATTCTAGCACAATTTAGGGGCGCTTGAGCACGGGCAACATTAGGCAGATCTTTAATTGTAAATTCTGGCGGCCGATAAAATGTAGCAGGATCATTTACCGCTCTAAGATCTTCTGGTACTAGAGAGAAAATATTAATACTTACTTCTTCATAGCTTGATTCTAGCCTAGTTTTAATGCTTTCAAAAAATTGAGTTCTAGCTAGGGGCTGAGCATTATAATGAGGATTCAACACACGCTTTATGTCTAAAAGATAATTAAGTTGTTTTCTTAAATGATTTATATTTGTTCCAATATCTCTTTCCGGAATATCTGTTTTTGGGGAATGAGTGCCCATGTTTTCAACATTGGCCATTAAATCAATCATTTTCTCCAAATTATCGTATTCGTCTTGGCCTATTTGTCCTTCAGCAATACAGTCTTCAATTTGAATTCTTAATTCGTCAGCTTCTGCGCTATACCAGTAAGAATCATCTTGATAGTCATCGTTTTTTAATATGCTTGATGAATCTAAGAATGTCTGTAAGGAATCAGAAGCGTATACAAGAATAGTCATTCTACAAGGAATAGGATCTGTAGCGTCATTATAGTGATCTTCAGGAATACTATCTCTTAAATCATTCATTTCGTCTCTGTGTGGACAAGGATCTTTCTTGCCACAGTCGCCACAGTCGCCAGGGTTACAACACCCCACGTCTCCAGTAGTATCTGATGGACAAGAACTATTATCACAATTAGAGCAACTACATTCTTCTATATATTCATGTAATTGGTTAATATCAACCATTAAATCGTCCATTCTTTGTGTAAATATTTCAGAAAGATCTTTTAGAGTATCGACAACAGGAAGGGTTGTACTAGCAACCTCGTGTATTCTTTTTAAACGTCTTCCCTCTAGGGCTCCCTGGTAAGATGTGGTAGTAGCGCTAGGCGTTTGTTGATAGACTGTTGAATAAGAAAGTACCATCGAGGAACTTGAGGAGTAACTAATCAAACTAGTGTCTATATCAGCGATACCCACAACAGAACCTGTGCTAGTGGAAATAAAGCTAGAAGGTCCAATTTCAGAAGTAATCATTGTCCCTAGAGGAATTTCTTGAAAACTCAACGAAAAATCAGCCCTCATCTGTACTGGAGGAACCGAGACAGGATGAATAATCCGAAGAGTAGAGGGATGGAATAATACTAAATCAGGGCTAATAGTATTAAGAACAAGATAAGATGTAAAAACAATAATTAATCCTAAAAAAGCAAGTTTAATTTGTTCTTTAGAATCAGCCATTTTAGCTGGTTTTCCTGTAGAGACCAGATATTTAAGGCCAGCCCAAATTAAGATTATAAAAGAAAAAATTCCGATTAAAAAAAGAGAAAGATTATGAACGTAATTTAAATAAACAGGCAATGATGTCGTAGCTGTTTCTGGTCTTTGTGTTCCAAAAATTTCTGGATATTCTATTTCTAAATTTCCTTGAGCAAAAGTTTGCCAACCTAAAAGTAAAAAAAATAATAAAAGAGCTAAAAGAATAGAATTTTTTGTTTTATTTTGCATTTTTTTTCTTGTGTCCAAACAAGACGTAAGCGGTCCACCAGGGCAGAGCTCCCATTTTTGGACATACTTCAGCCATAAAAGTAAGATAGAAATTTCTGTTTTTTTTTCTATCAAATCCACCTATAAACACAAATCCCAAGATGTCTGGAAAAAAAGAAAGCATGCCACCTACAAAAGCTCCTGGCAAACCCAATAAAGTAATAGATGTACAGAAGAAGCCAAAAATATCAAGAATAACAGCAATAACCAGCTTTATTAATGTGTGAAACGAAAAAAGATTAGCCATTCTTTTTTATTTTCTTCAATTTTTGAATTTTTGATACCTCTTGAGGAGAAGTTGTAATAATTTGATCTTCTGTATAAGAAGCAACAACCCTTATAGAAACATGTTTTTCTCCAGCAAAGAAAATGCCTTCTCCAATAGGAGATTCTAAGAGTAAATATTTTTCTTGATCAGTTAGATTAAATGTTTCCTTGACTACATTAATAGTTGCCGAAGACTGCTTCATTAAAAGTTGTAATGAGGAATTACTAATAATCGGTTGACCATATTCAGATTTCATAAAATCGTTAACATCTTGAGTAATAGTGGTTACCCCAAGCCAATATTTTCTTCCTCTTTTAACAATTCCAAAAAGAAACGACGCGCTATCTTCTGTTTGCATTAACCACCAGGCTTCGTCGATAACTAAGATTCTTTTTTTAAGTTCCTTTTTAATAGCATTCCAAATATAGCGCATGATAATAAACATAGCTAAAGGCCTTAGCTCTGTTTCTAGATTTTTTATTCCAAAGACAACAAATTTATTATCCATTACTACATTAGTTGGATAATTAAAAAATCCAGCATAGACACCTTTCGTATATTTCCTAAGACGCTGAACTAATGACTCTGTGTCTTCCATTGTCTCTAAAACAGATTCTAGATCAGAGAGTAATGGAACCCTTTCTTTCCAGAGAGCAGGATCTGTGTCAGCTGTAATATCTCGAGCAGCATAGGTTTCGTTAATTGCTTGATCAATAATAGAATCTTCTTCAGCCGTTAATCCGCCCAACATTATTCTCATTAATCCAACTAGGTTGATGATGTTTGAACGAAGAACATCTTTTGGCTCTTCATCATCATTAGGCTCTGGTAAGTCAAAAGGATTTATATGGCTATCTGAGGCCAAAGAAATATTATAAAATTTACCTCCAACAGCATCAGAGAGAAATTTGTATTCATTTTCTGGATCCACAACAATCGATTCTACTCCAATCATTAAATAGCGTAAAATTTCTAATTTTACAGCATATGATTTTCCCCCACCACTTTTACCAAAGCAAACAGAATTGGCATTTTCTAGGCCAAATCTATCGAATAAAACCAAGGAACTATTATGTTGGTTAATACCATAAAGAATTCCTTCATTTGAGCTTAAATCGAAAGACACGAAAGGAAATATAGTAGATAAAGGGCTAGTATTTATTGTGGTATGAACTTGCATTTTATCTACTCCGACTGGATAGGTAGAAATCATTCCTTTTTCTTGCTGGTAAAGAGCTGCTTTAATATAAACAAGTTTTGATTCTAATATAGAACGAAGAGTGCCTTCTATTTTATCTAATTCCTTTTTGCTATCTGCATAAATTGTAAGATACAATCCAATTCTAAACATCCTCTCTTGGGCTGTTTGCAAACGATCTCTTAAAACCTCTATATCTTTATACGCAGTTTCTAGTACAGGATCTCTGATTAATCCTTTTTCCTCTTTTTCCATTATTTCTGACTGAACTTCTGTTACTTTTTTCCTTAATTGTTTAAGAATTAAGCCAGTATCAATGGGATGGAAAAAGATAGAGATATCCATTGGAACGTCTAGATTAATAACAGGAGCCAACCAGCCAGTGCTTAAATAGCGTGGGTATGAGAATATAAAATACGATTTGGCAAATTTTTCTCCAATCTGAAAATGGTCAGAAGCAATTTTAATAGCTGGTGGAGCAATAAAATCAAGCAATCCCATTGCTTGAGGGGAGCCAAGTTCTGGTTTTTTTCGTCCAAGAAGGCTATCTAAATCGAAAGAAGGTAATTTCATTTTTAAAATTAATAGATTATTGTATAAGCTCAGGAGGAATTTCTGGATAATAACCAATAGAAGCTTCTTTTGGATGGGATAAGCTCCAGAAAAGTTCAATTAATTCTTCGCTATTTAGAGAGACACTCCAAACGCCGCATCGTCTTAGCCCTAAAGATAAAAATTCCATTCTTTGATATAGTTGCATTTTCGCTCGCTTAAAATGCTCTTCAGTTAAGCTTGGTATAGCCTTTATTTTAAATAGTCCTCCCTTAGTAGCTCCGCCATACATTTCTGAAAGATAGAAAGGAATTATAATATAGAAGTTTTTATTCATAATTGCTCCTCCAGACACTATTTTTTCAATAAACTTTCTATATTCTCTAGTTTGAGTTTCTAGAAGTTCATTTTTTTGTTCCTTTTCCATTTCCTCTAATTTTTCAAGATAACCAGTAATATTAACCTTTCGAGAAACAGCCATTATCTGGCAAGAAAAATCCAGGGCATTAAGAAATGTCTGGAATTGGTAAATAATAGCTTGTTGTTCATCACCCGCTCTTAGAGCGAAATTTAGAGAGGAAGCCATCATTACTCCCCTTAAACTGTGGTCTTTCATTATAATCACCCCTTCCTTGATTTGCTCAATGGGTAAAAATTGTTGTGCAGAAGAATCCATGTTTATTTAGGGTGAATTTCAATTAGTTTACTTATGTCTTTAAGGCGACTTTTTTCAGATATTTTTAAATTAGCCGTGAGATCTATTGTTGGTTTTTCTTTTTTTTCTTTAGCACGGGGAATAATAGGAGCAGGTGCTTCTATTTTTTTCCAAATATATTTTTTACTGGCAAAAGTAAAAAGAAACGAACGTCTCATTATAGTGGGAATTGGAAACCCCTTTGTTTTCCCAAAAGCGAGGATTAAAGAAACGCCCATAATAGGAGCGCTTATTATTAAAAATGTAACAACAGATGACACAGTGAAATAGAAAATTGTACAGACAAGAGCGCCGCCTACGACATAGGCGAGTTCTCTAAAATTAAAGGGACCAGCTATTTTTGGTTTAATAGAAAGAAATTGTGGGAGAGGATATTCCATGTTTTATGAAAATTAAAAATTTTTATTTAAGAGATTCCCGATAAGAGTCTGATTTTTCGCTGTTATTAATTTTTTTTTCGATCTTTTCTTCCTCTGTATTTCCATTTTCTTCATATAATGCATCTAATTCTTTTTTTATCGCATTGAAGATAAAGTGTTCTATTTCCATTCCTATTTTTTTAGAAACATCATCACTCATACTTAGTTCGTCTTGTAGCATTGCTATCAACATCTTAGGAGGCAAAAGACCCATTAAAACTCGGCCAACAATTTTGGCCACACTAGATGCATTTTCTATATCGTTTAGCTTACAAATATTCCAAATCGCATCAGCTGTATCTTCTGAAAAAATAACATCTTTTAAGCTATTTGGCAGAGTTTCATAAATCGCCCAAAATTTATCTTGGGATATTTTTTCCATAATTCGCAGACTATATTTACTTGTATATATTTTAACACAATCAAGAAAAAAGAAAAAACAAGTCGGAGAAAGTTTGTTTGACAAAAGTTGAGTCTTTTAGTATAATCTAATAAGTAATTTATAGCACCATCAAATTAAATAAATCATGAAAAAGAGGAGGAAAGATGACCTTCGCTATAGTTCTAGCCGTACTAGCGTTTCTCGGGTTTTTAACTTGGTACGTCTTCAAATGTATAGCGTTAATCTCGACGACGAATCTAGAAGGCGCAAAGGTCCCTGTTCAGGCGATTATTACTAGATGGGGAAGAGGCTTCAGGGCCGTTGGTCAAGGATTCCATTGGTTTTGGTATCCAATGGATAGGGTTGGGCTACTTATCCCAACGATTACCTACCGTTTAAGATTTAATGAGTTTTCGGTCCACACCAAGAAAGTGCTGACGAAGAGACTACGAAGCCTATAATGGTTGGAGTGACTATTCATATCACTCTTCCTAGAGTTGGGCGCAGGTATCAAGTTGAAAGAAGCAAAATTCCCTCTATATGGGAAAGCTCTATAGTAAGACGTTCGCCAGGCGAAACAGAAGAGGGAGAGAGTGTAGAGATAGGAATTTTAAGCGGCGAGAGCTTGCTGGTTAAGAATCTTTACCGTTCTCTTGCTGCTGATAAGCTCTTTGACTCAAATCTAATGGCTGCCTTCTTTAAGGATGCTACGATAGATGGAGTAAGGGCAAGGATGGTAGAGAGGAGCTATACTCGGTGTCGGGAAGATAAGACAGCCATTGAGGAAGAGGTGAAGGACTATCTTCTTACTGATCCCGCCAATCTCTTTGTCAAATGCGGAATTCTCTTAGAGAATTTGGACGTTTCTATTACCTCTTTGAAATCCACAGATGAGATAGAGCGTAGTCTGTACGCTGAGGAAGTTGCCATTATTAAGGGGTCAGCTACACAACGAGAGATTTTCGCCCTTACCGAAGCGGGAGTAGATCGAAATATTGCCGGTATATTGGTAAGGGGTGTAGGCAAGCAAGAGGGATCAATTGATTTTGGAGCTATGGCACAAATGGGTATTGCTCTGAAATTTCTAGGGATTGAATCCCCTACTAAGGAATCCCTTTCTCCTGATTCAAGGAACAGATTGACAGACCTGTTGGACAGTGTGTCCAGAGAAGAAGCAGCAACGATGAGACAGATCTTGAGAGAAGCAGGAGTTCTCGCTTAAAGAATAAAGAACAATCAATAAGGGGAAGGCAGCAAATTGCCTTCCCCCTTTTTTATTTTAATTATTAAATTTAAGCACTGCCTGTTCCAGCCCCTCCATCGCCCCCAGTAGAGCCCTTCTCTCGCTGCTTTCTAATATCTTCTGCCGCCTCCTTGCTTATTCTAATAGTTCCTTCTGGAGTCTCAATTGTCCTAGGAGATCCTGTAATCTTTCTTTCAGCAGCCAATCGAGCCGAAGCAAGAATTTTTGTCAAATTTTCATCATCAGACTCTTCTTCTCTCATTCTTGTTTCTTCTATAAAATCATTAAGTTTTTCAACCCTTTCTTCTTGATTCGCCCCATCGGCTATGCTTAATGCCTTTTCTAAGTTATGAGATTCCACCCGAAAACTTTCCATATCTTTTACACTCTCGATCCCTAATGACCCATAAGAGATATTGCCTGATCCTGTGCTAGCGAAATATCGAGGCAGATCAGGATTTCTTGCTCTGCCAGTATTTTCGTCTATTTCATGAAACCATGCAGCGCCTTTTTCCTCAGCCTTATTTTGAACAATACTCGTGAAACTTCTTCCCAATGTTTTTCCTGCTTGAGCTAGTTGCGTAGGATCATAGAATTTGATAGCTACTTCACCTAGTTTTTCCTTTAATTCATCAGTCATTTCTAATTTTTCAAAATCACCTTCCTTACGAAGCCCTGCTAATATTTTCTCCTGATAAGTTTTGTAGCCTTCATCCCGATCTTCTTTACTTAATCCGCCAATCATATCGTCATCTTCAGAGCCTTTGGTTTTTTGGATAATTTCACCAAAGCCTTGCATGACCTTTTCGTCGTGAGACATAGAGGATCTTAATCCTTTCACAGTTTTCTTGTCATTTGTTATAACTGCATGCTTAAACACAGCATTTAAATCGCTAGAACTAACAGCGTTCTGCTTCATGGCCCCTACTATTTGTCCTAACTCAGCCATTGCCCTTAAAATACCAACAGATTCTTCTCTAGTTGCGCTGTTCAAGCTGTTAGAATTAGCATTCAGATCTCGATCTTTAGCTTCTTTATATGCCTTGGCTGTAACTTTTTCGCCCGCGGTAGCTCCTTCTCCAAATATTTTTTTACCTGGTACACTTGCTACTCTACTCATTAATCCTACTGCCTCAGCCCCTTGGCGCTTTACCCACCTTCCAGAATCTGTTCCCTTACTATCATCTTGTCCCCATCCAGGCTTATATCCGTCTAATTTGTTCATAGCTTTTTCAACGCCTGGGCCAACTATTCTTCTTGCTTTGCCTTGTCTCCAGTCTTTAAATTTAGCTCTAGTTGCCTTTCCTTTTTTAGAGGTTGGCCATTTCGCTCCTTGTTTTGCAAGTCCGATGATTTGCTTTGCCCCAACAGGAGCAAACATCGTAGCGGCCATAAACCCAGTAGCTAAGAATATCATAGGAACTAGATAGATAAACATTACAACTAATCCACTATCTCCCATTTGGAGATCTTGTGTACCAGGATCCATTATAAAAGTTCCAGATCCAATAATGTCAACTATCCTTTGAGTTAGATAGAGGAAAAAGGATGCTCCGATACCAATAAAACACCATTGGATAAATTGTTTCCACCACATATCCCATATTTTTTTTGTAGGTGGCATAATATAACAAAAGAAAGCCAGAGGAGATAATATTATAAGTATCCATAACATTATGTATCTTAGTAAAAAGATCATGCCCAGCGCAAAGAGAAGAAAGCTAGCAAAGATATTAAAAGCTATGGTAATTATAGAATGAAACATAGAAAAAGCTATTTTTTGCCAATCAAGATTTATAACTCCTTTTAGAAAAGATATGACCTGTCCTCCTAAACTGCTTTGAGGTGCTTCTATTTTAATAATCATATCACCCGTTCCTCGGGTTCCTGCCGACAAAAAGAAATGAGTTAAAATATTAGAAGCATCAATTATTAATCCACAAATTATAGGAGTAAAATTTATTAAAAGAATAATAACAATTGCTTTGGGCAGAAGTTTTTTGATTTCATATCCTTTCGTTCTTAGCATTGTAGCTATCCCAATGCCCACCATAACAAGAACAAAGAACATGTTAACCAAATCTCTAGTTATCTGCCATCCCTCCTGCACCAAAGCATTCCTGGTATATCCTCCCGCATCAGCGATAAACTGAGGATCAGTTACCCAGCCAAGAAACCCATTAGACATTCTTAAAAGGAAGTTAGTAATTCCAACTCCAAACCAAAGTTTAACTAGCATTTCAATAATAGTAACTATCCATGCGTCAAGCCCCATCATCCAAGCCTTCGAGCTAAAAGGAAAAAATAATCCAAGAACAAAAATTGCAATAAATAATGAAACAGAGATTTTTTTATGCTTTAAATGTATCATGGTATATTTATGCCAATAATTAAATAAACGAGTTGAAGAGCACCTTTACTTATAGCCATTATAGCAAAGCCAAGAGCTGCGTAAATGATAATCTTTCTCCCTTTGGTAATTTTTTCTGGATTGCCTGCGGAAGTTAGAATATAGTATCCACCCATTATTATTAGCAACACTAACAACGAACCAATTATCCAATAGATGACCCTAATAATGCTTTGAATTATTTCTGCTGTTGAGGTTGCTATAAGGGCAGGCTCAATACTAGTAGCAACAGTTGAGGTGGGTCTTGGAACAACAATAATATCTTCACTGGTTAAATTTACGGTTGGGCCTCCTCCGAATCCGCTGATACCGAAACTATTAAGACTAATAGTATAAATTCTAGGAGTATAATAGGTGTGCACAAAATTTTGATCACATGTGGTTATTTCACCGAAGGAGCCTGGATTAACTGGACAATTGAAAGAGAGAGTATCAGAGCCGTCTCCAAAACCGATATTAAAATTACCAGCGAATGAATCAAATAATATTACGGTTGCCTTGCCAGAAACCATCTGACCAGATTCAATAGACGTTCTATCAACAGTCAAGGATCCGAAACCGTTTATTTGTGCAACTATTTTTTGGGGAAAGAAGAGGGCATTCCCAAAAAGCACTAATAAGAGAATTAAAAACCAGATTTTTTTCATTAATCTATAATATCATAAACTAAAATTATAAGTAAGTCTTAGCCAATCTTTTAAGTCTAAATTTTCAGGACGATTCTGAAGAGGAATACTACATTGATTAAGCCATTCTTTACACTTGTCTTTTCCTATATTAAGCTTTACAGAAAGATTATTTAGAATAGTTTTTCTAGGATGAGTAAAACCAGCTTTAAGAATTTTAAAGAAAAGATCTTGATTAACTTTTGGGATATTTTTTTGAATATCGCTTATTCTTACCACAGCTCCATCAACCTTTGGTATAGGGAGAAACGATTCTTTGGGAACAAAAAATAAAAGCTCTGATTTGGCATAAAATTCTATTGCAATTTTGGGCAAACTAGATTTTTCAGAACAGATCTTTTGAGCAACCTCTTTTTGAATCATTAAAATCATTTCTTGAGGAGGATTTTCTCCTTCCACAAATTTTCTAATTATTGGCAAAGCAATGTTATAGGGGAGGTTTGCAACGATTTTATAATTATTAATTGTTAATAAATCATCGCTCGCTAATATGTCTTTTTGCAATATCTTAATATTTCCAGATTTTGAGATATTTTTTTCCAATATTTTTGCAAGATGCCTATCTTTTTCTATCGCTATAACCTCCCCAGCTACCTTGCAGAGTTCTTGAGTCAATGTGCCTATGCCTGGGCCGATTTCTACAACCAAATCACTCTTTGTTAATCTGCTAGCTTTAATAATTTTATGAAGAATAACTTCGTCAACTAAAAAATTCTGACCCAATTTTTTTGAAGGTCGAATATTGTTTTTCTTCAAAAATTCTTTAGTTTTTTGTTCAAGAGTTAGGTTCATAACTTGTGGATAAAATACTTGACTTTAGTCCGAATTTGGGATTAAATGAGAACACATTACGAAATCAATTATTAGGTAGATTGGCAGACAATTTGATCAAAAATTTAATTGTTTGTCATAAACTTATTTCTAAATTCAGTCACAATTCAAAATCATTTTATCGGCTTAAAAGATACATTAAGCCTTCTTTTTGTTTATTTATCCTTTTGATAATAGTTTCCAGTATGGGGGCACATCAAGTCAGAACATCAGATGTTAAGAATATCTTTTTATCAAAAGAGACTAATAGCCAAGACTCTTCTTCTGTTTTAGGACAAGGGGAAGAAAAAAAAGAATACCCAGACATGTTTTCAATTCAGAACAACAGTTTACTAGCCCTCTCTCCATCTGTAGCTGTTAATTTCAAGGTATTAGGAGCAGTTGGGAGTGAAGGTGGAGCAAGCCATGATGAAACTGGCATTGAAGAATATGTTGTCCAAGCAGGAGATACTATAAGTAGTATTGCCCAACATTTTAATATTACTACAAATACAATTCTTTGGGCAAATAGCTTGACTAGTAAATCAATTATTAGCCCAGGCAAAATATTAGTTATTTTACCAACAACAGGAGCAATGCATATAGTCGCGAATGGGGATACGCTGGGTGAGGTGGCAGAGGATTACAAGGTGAAAAAAGATGCAATTGTTGCTTTTAATGGGTTGAAAAATGATGATATTTTTATAGGAGATATTCTGATTATTCCAGAGGGAATAAAGCCAGCCAAGAGAAAAATATACCCTACTTACACAACTTCATTAGCAAATTCCTATTTCATTGCTCCAGTTCCTTCTCCGTGGGTGATTACACAAGGACTTCATTGGTATAATGCTATTGATTTTGCAACAGGAAAATGTAATTCTCCAGTATATGCAGCAGCAGGCGGAGAAATTCAGAGAACTGGTTGGGACAGTAGGGCTGGAAGATATGTAAGGATTTTACATCCTAATGGAGTAGTTACCTTTTATGGGCATCTTTCTAAAATTATTGTTTCTCCAGGACAAAAAGTATCTCAAGGAAAAACAATTGGATATATTGGCTATTCTGGACACACTATTCCGGCCGGACCAGGAGGTTGCCACTTACATTGGGATGTTAGGGGGGCCAGAAATCCATTTGCAAGATAGAATTTAATAATAAATATTTCTTGCTATCAGATTAATTGGTAGTTTTTTTTATTTTCTACGCTTTTATAATATTATTTATTTAAATATTATTTTATTAAGAGATAAAAAAAGTGTCCGGAAACGTTAATTACGCTTGTTCCCGGACGGTTTTGTCAAACTCTTTCATTTTAGTCTCGGCATCGGCTTGAATTTGCCTAATTCGCTCACGCGAAAGACTAAACCCTCTAGCTACAGCGGTCAAGGATTTTGGTATCTGACCATCTAATCCATATCTTTGTATTATTATTTCTGCCTCTCTCTTCTTCAGACTCTTCTCAATAGCTTGTTGGATTCGTTCCATTTTTAGATCTGTAGACAGAGCTTCGTCTGACGAAATAATCTTTGGGTCCGCTGTTATATCATGGCCTGTCTCTCCCCCAACTTCAAGGGGTCTATCAAGAGAGGTTGTGTGAGAAGGGACTCTTAAGGCCCTCTCAACTTTGGTGATTGAAATTCCTAATTTTTCAGCAATTTGCTGATTGTCAGGATTCGTATTGTGTGCGTCATGGTGTTCATCGATGGCTCGAATTACCTTTGTCCTCATTTCTTGAAGATTCATAGGTATTCGTATTTCGCGATCGAAGAGCATAGGAGCCATTCTTGTCTTTTGGATAATCCACCATGTAGCGTAAGTAGAGAACCTATATCCTCTCCTATAATCAAATTTTGTTACAGCTGTCATCAAGCCAATATTTCCCTCTTGGATAAGATCCATAGGAGAAAGTCTTGATCTAGCCCAATAGGGCTTAGCTATTGAGACCACAAGGAGGAGATTAGCCATTGTGAAATCTTCCTTAGCTTTATTGCCAGCGATAATAAGCTGGTTAAGCTTGTCCCGATCAGTTACATCTGGAAGTCCATTCTTAAAACTTTCTTCTAGATGCTTTGAATCAATAAGCGTCTTAGCTGATTGATCTCCTTGCGCAATTAATTTTTCTAGCCTCCTTGCTTCCACTCCGTCAAGGTTTTTTTCTTTTACTAGTTTATTCTTAGCCTCCTGTGAAGACATTGTATCGATTGTTAGTTGCGCCCAAAGACCCCTTTCTATCGTTTTGGCAAGAATTAATTCTTCTCCACGAGTTAAAAGAGGAGTTTTAGTAATTTCGCCCAGATAGGCTTTAAGAGTACTTTTGTCCCCAAAGCTCATATTCATCTCCTTTTTATTGGTAATGTGCCAAGATAAGAACACTTTAATTAATTTATCGGCCTTTGTCAAATTGGAAGAGAAAAACCCAATAATCTGGGTCTTTCATAATCTTGTATAATCTTTATTGCCGACACTTCAAACAGAGTTGAGCTTCTGGGCATGCTTTGAGTCGATCCATGGAAATCCCTTTGCCGCACTTGCCACATTTTCCATATTTGTTTGTTCTGATTTTTTTTAGAGCTAGATCAATATCTCTTAAACGAAGCTCCATAGAATGTTCAATAGATAAGCGGCTTAAATATTCTTCTACTTCATCAGAAGCAACTTCTAGTCGTGAACCTCCAATCTCTGAGTCACTAAATTCTGGAAATTTTGACTTCCAGTTTCCTTTAATTTTAGGATCTTTTTCAGCGAAAAGAGAAAGCTCCTTAATAAGGGCTTTTTTATTTTCTTCCAACGTTTCTTTTTGTTTCTCTATAAATTCTTTTTTCATTTTTATTAAAGTTGTTGTTTAAGTTCACTCAAATCTAAATTTGCTGGACTATTTTCAGTATTTGGAGAGATTTCATCATGTGCAATAATATTAGATAAGGGAATATTGTATGTTTCGCGAATGGATTTAATTAAGAGAACTAATGATTCGTTTTGCGCCTCGTTAATAGCGTCAGACTTAGTATAAATTAATTCAATTCCAATAGAAAAATCATTAGCATTTTTTCTCCCGTCAGGCATAGTGCTTACCCCAGCATGGTAAGCGATGGCTTTGTCAGGGGCTAAGTGATAGATATTGCCGTCGCGAGCAATAAGATAATGCGGTGTAACTCTATCCTTTTTATACCCATCTATTATGCCGTCAGTACTGTAAGGGTCTTGTCCAGTGGAGACATAAGAGGAATGAAGAACAATAGTATCAATCAAGCGTGTTGTTGAAGGAATTCTATAGCCCCAACTAAGAATTTTTTCTGTAATCTTAAGCTCAGCATCTATAACAGGGTCTGCTGGTTTAAACCCTTGTGATTCTATAATTTTAACAATTGGATCGCAACAAGTAGCAAAAAGAAGCTTGTCTTCAAGCATTGTATAGCAGGCGCCATAACAATCAGGGCCAGGAACAAGAGTTAGATATCGTAAGTTAATGTCTTTAGAATAATTATTTTCTTGGAATGTTGCAATAGGAACCATATTAGTTTTTCCTAGTCCAACTCCTAGAGATCTAGCTTGTCCTAATAGCTCTGTTTCCCAAGAACGCATTATGTCTTCTATGTCAGTATTTTTAGTTCCAATTTTTTTTTGAGATGCAAATCCTAAGACACTATAATTTTCAGTAGGAAAGATATAAAGAGTAGCTTCGTCTTCCATTTGAGAATAAAGAATTTCTGGAGGATCCAAGCGTAAAGACGCTAGCGTTTCTGAAAAGTCTAGATATTTATTTTTTTCTGTATCTTCAATAGCGATTCTAGTGAATTCATTTTTACTTAAACTTAAATTTTGAAAAGCTTGAGTTATGAAAGGAAGAATTTGGCTAGAGCTATCTATTTTATGAGGGACCGTAGAATCTACAGCTATTAAAGCAGAAGGCATTTTTATATCTTGGCTTGGGGTGGAGTTTCCGTTGTGAGGGATTGGTTCAGGAGTGGAATCTTCCCGTACCTTTACATACCAATACCAAAAACCAGCAATAAGTAAGATTGCTATTACTGCAGCGGCAATAATTAAGATTTTTATCCGAGATTTTTTGTTTATCGCTTCAGGGGAAACAGTCATTAGCGGAGGGGCTTGTCTTGTGGGGATTGATGCTTGCCCTGTTGGAGCTGACGCCTGTGTTTTAGGAGTTGAGGATGGGACACCTCCTTGCCTGATTCTTTGGAGTAATTGATTTTCTTTTTTTTCTACGTCTTGCTCTCTCTTTTTCCTAAGTTTTTTTAATAATTTTTCCCGTTCTTTTTTCTCTTCTATTTTTTTTAATGCTTTTTGAGCATCATCGTGATCTGTTGCTGGTTTTTCTTTAGGCTTTTCTTCGGTTTTTGTATCTATTGGTTTTGGTTTTTGGTACCCTAGTCTTTTCTTAGCTTTCATTTTTACCTGATCATCTTTCTTTTCTAGGGGAGTTGATGCCTTTTCCGGTTCAATCTTTTTTTCCACAGGAGGACTGCCTTCTTCTACATTCTTAGTTGGAGTTTCTTTTTCTTCTATTTCTGTATCATAAATAGGCTTATCTAGTCCCAAAAATTCATTTAATTCTTCAACTTTTTTTCTTAACTGATTTTCTTGTTCTAGGATTTTATCATATCGAACATTGATTCGGTTTTCTTCTAGTCGTATTTTCCTAACTTGTTCTTCAAGTATCCATCTTTCTTTTTCGATCTCCGAACGAATTTTTTGTATTTTCCATCTTTCTTTTTCGACTCGCTGTTTATCTGTATCTTCTGCAAGTTTTTCTTCGGATTCAATATAGCTTACCTCCTTTTCAGTTTTTTGTTCTTTATTAATTGTTTCTGCAAGTTTTTCTTCGATATTTCTACGCTTTTCTAAAATTTCATCTTTTGCAACAGCGTAATCTTTTTTCTCTTGGGCCAGCTTTTTGATTCTTTTTTCTATCTCTATTTTTTCTTTTTCTTTATCTATTTTTTCTAATTCTTTATTAACGTCGGCTATTTCTTGCTTGATTTTTGCTTCTTTTTGGGCAAGTTGATCAAAGCCAAAATCAACCTCTTTTAATTGTTTATCAATATTAAATTTCTTTTGCTCGTGATCCCATCTTTGCTTTTCAATTGTTTCTCTTTCTTTGCCAGCTAACTGTCTCTCCTGCTCAGCCTTTTTCCTTTGCCTAGGAGTGATGGCTGTTTTTTCTATTCCCCCAATAAATTTTATATTCTCTTCAATTTTTCTTTCACTTTCTAAAATTGGTTCTAAATCTTTTAGAATTTTAGCCTGTTCTCCAAGATAGTATGTTCTATTTTCTTCCAAAGGAATTTTTTCGGTTGGGATTTTCTTTAACGCTAAAACTAGCTCCTTTAATCGTTTCTTTAGGTTTTCTTCTTTTTTCCGTTTTAGCTCTTCTTCGTTTTTTCGTTCTTCTTCAAGAGATTTTTTATCTTCCTCTTTCTCCATCTGCTTTTTAACAACTGCTTCCCTTTCTTTTGCTCTTTTCCTTATTTCTGCTACTGCAGCCCCTTCCTTGTCGGAGATTGATCTTGCTTGTTTTTCAAGCCCTTCTTTAACAGCCTTTTCTTCATCTATTTTTGTTTCTGCAGATTCTTTTTCTTGTGCTAACTGCTTTTTTTCTTTAGCTTCTTGTTCTTCTTTCTTTTTCTGTTCTTCTAGAGCCTTGCGTTCTTCTATTTCTTGTTCATGCGCTCCTTGAGCTTGTCTATTAAGAAATTTCTTTAAAAGTTCTTCTATTTCCGTTTCAGCCAAAGTCAGCTCCCAATCACCCCTGGTGATGCCAGCTAAGTCTTTTTTCATCGTCCTGATTGCTTCAGGAGGAATATTTAAATTGTTTACCTCCCTACCTGCCATAGAAGATAGATAGTTTTATTTTTTTTCTGCTTGTTTTTTTGATAAGCTTATTTTCCCTTGGCCATCGACAGAGATTACTTTTACGGGAATAACGTCTCCAACCTTCAAAACATCTTCTACTTTTTCAACTCTTTTGAAATCTAGTTCAGAGATGTGGACTAAGCCATCTTTGCCAGGGAGAATTTCGACAAAAGCTCCAAATTCAAGAATTTTAACAACCTTGCCTTGATATAGTTGTCCAACCTCTACTTCTTTTGTTATAGACTCAATCCATTCGATTGCCTTTTGAGCTGAATCCGCCTTCTCTGATCCGACGAAAACGCTACCGTCATCTTCAATATCAATTGTTACGCCACAAGTATCTATTATTTCATTGATCATCTTTCCTCCTGGTCCAATAACTGTTCCAATCTTGTCTGGGTTTATTTTAACTCTAAAAATCCTTGGAGCAAAGGGCGAGAGTGATTCTTTCGGTTCAGCTAAACTTTTTTGAGTTATATTTAGGATATGTTCTCTAGCAGTTTTTGCCCTTGATAATACTTGTTCTATAATTTCCATATCAATTCCTTTTATCTTTACATCCATTTGGATAGCTGTAATTCCTTCAGTTGTTCCAGCAACCTTGAAATCCATATCTCCAAAATGATCTTCAGGACCTTGTATGTCAGTCAGAATCTTATAATCTTTCACTTCTTTAGCTAATCCAATAGCAATTCCAGCAGCCGGTTTTTTAACAGGAACTCCAGCATCCATTAGAGCTAAGGAAGCAGCGCAAACAGAAGCCATTGAGCTAGATCCATTAGAAGAAAGTATTTCAGTTACTATTCTTATAGTATAAGGGAAATTTTCAGAATTGGGAATAAGAGGCAGAAGTGCTTTTTCTGCTAAGAGGCCGTGACCAATTTCTCTTCTCCCTGGGCTTCTTAATGGCTTAACCTCCCCAGAACAATAAGGAGGGAAATTATAATGATGCATAAATCTTTTTTTACCCCTGAATTCCATCCCTTCTGTTAGTCGTTCATCACCAGGAGAGCCTAGTGTAACTACGGAAAGAGCCTTAGTTTTTCCACGGATAAATACAGCAGACCCATGAACCCTAGGTAAAATAGCATTACTAGAATCAATCTCTCTTATTTCATCTATTTTACGATTGTCAGGTCTTTTCTCTTTCTCAATAATATTTTTATGGAAAATATCAGTTAGTTTTTCTTCAATGAAATTTTTAGCATAGCTAATTTTTTCTTCTCCAAAGTTTTCTTCAACAAGATTGATAATCTCATCAGTTAATTCATGGAGTTGATTTTTATTTTCTGCAGAAGACGATTCCATTAAGGCAGTTTCTAGTTTTTCTCCAAATAAGTCATTAATTTTTTTATCTATTTCAGGAAAAGACTCAGCTTCGGTAGATATTTTTTGCTTCCCAACCTTGCTAATAATTTCTTTTTGAAAATCAATCAATTTTTTCAAGCTATCTTTTCCTAATTTTATTGCTTCTAAAACTTTTTTTTCTCCTATTTGATCTGCCTGAGCTTCCATCATATTAATAAGAACTTCATTTTCGTTTTCTACTCCTGTGAATATTATTTCAAGGCCTTGTCCTTTTCTTTGTTCGTAAGTTGGATTAAGAACAAGCTCATTGTTTATTTCGTTTATTCTAATTGGAGCTATTGGACCATTCCATGGGATATCAGAGATACCTAAAGCCAAAGACGTAGCTAAAAGCCCTGCAACATCAGGGTCATTTTCTTCGTCAAAAGAAAAACAGCTTATAATCACCTGAACTTTTCTTTTTAAGTGAGTAGGAAAAAGAGGGCGAATAGTTCTGTCGATTAGCCTCGCAGTTAAAATCGCCTCTTCAGATGGGCGACCCTCTCTTCGCATAAATCGTGATCCTAGAATTTTCCCAGCTGCGTAGAATTTCTCTTCAAAATCAACTGTAAGAGGGAAAAAATTTAAATCTTCTAGGTCTTGAGTAGACATTGTAGCTGTTGCCATAACCAATGTGTCTCCGATTTGAACTGAAACGCTTCCATTTGCTTGCTCTGCTAAATTATCTATTTTTACTTCAATGTTTTTTCCTCCGATTTCTGTACTAAATTTTATAGGTTCTGTCATTATATTTTTTTTAAAAGATATTTTTTAACGTCGGCTTCTAGATCAATGAATTCATCGGCTTCTTCTTTTACCTTTCCGGAAGTTGATCGGCCGAAAGCAATAACTTCTACTCTTTTTCCTTGGTTTTTCAAGAATTCTATAAAAGGAATAAAGTCTCCATCTCCTGAAACTAGGATGATAACATCTGCACTAGCAGAGGCTCTAATCCCGTCGATAACAATGCCTACGTCCCAGTCTCCCTTTTTTGCTCCACCATAAAACTCTTGGAGTTGTTTTTCTCTAGTTTCGATTCCTAAAGCAGTTAAGGCTTCAAAAAAGGGCTTTTCTTCTCCTGTTTTGGTTTGAATAACATAAGCAAAGGCTCTGATTAGTTTTCTGTCGCTAATAGCCAATTTTAAAACCGCTCCAAAATTAACCTTGGATTTATAGAGGTTTTTAGCTGAGTAATATAGGTTTTGAGTATCGATAAGAACTACGACTCGTTGATCTTTATGTTTTTGGCTTTGCATAATTGAATTATTCTATTAGAGAATATGTGATGAGCTTGATTTAAAATGTTGAAAGCTTTTATTTTTTCTTCAATCCTAACTTCTTAACTAGAGCATTGTGCCTTCTAGTATTTTTTTTCTCAAGATACTTTAAAAGTTTTCTTCTTTTTGCAACCATTTGCAAAAGACCCCTTTTAGAATGAAGGTCTTTGTGATGTTTTTTAAGATGAGAGAGTAATCTCTTGATTTCTTCTGTTAAAACAGCACACTGAACTTCTGGCGATCCAGTATCGCTTTTCTTTGTTTCGTATTTTTGAATTATTTTTTCTTTTTCTTTTGGGTTTAGCATAATTTTTCTATTATATATTAAAATTGAAAAAAAGCAAACAAAGGCACACGTTTCCTTTGTTTTATCTCGATTTTTCTAAAAAGAAAAACGAGAATTAACTAATCTATTACTAGAAATTAATAATATTTTTTAGTAATAGTATGTGCCCCGCGGAGGACTTGAACCTCCAACCTGTAGATTAAGAGTCTATTGCTCTGCCAATTGAGCTAGCGGGGCTTAAAAAAAAGAGAAAGGCACTAGACATTTAAGTACTTTCTATATCTTTTTTATGTTTTTGTAAAGCCTATAAACTCAGGGTACTGGGCAATCAATATTAAATATTCCCTGTTCCCACCAATCAATATATATGGTTTCTGTCCAAGCTGCTAGCCCAATCGCTTGAAGAAATAGTCCAATAAAAAAGAAAGATCCGTAAATAACTGCTATGCCAATTAAAACAGAAGTAATTATTTTTCTAGCTTGCATAACCTTTTGCGGTTCGCCAGTTGCTAGCATAAACATTCCTCCTCCGATAATTAGCATTAATAAAGCTAAGGGAGGGGCTAGGTTGAAAAAGATAAATTCAAGGATTCTTTCTATCAAAACGAAGAAAAAACAAAGAGTACAGGGGCAACAAATACTACCACACGGGAGGATACCGCTTTCTGGATTTGATGCTCCACCAGGACAACAGGCGGCAACAGGGATTCCATCGGGACAATCGGCAGCACGAGTGCATTGTGCCATTACTTGATCACCGAAGAGTAGCAGAGTAAAAGCTAATATCAATCCGATAATTACAAATTTTATTTTTTTTGTCATATTTTTAGCAACGAATCCGTGTTTCGTTACAATAATTAATAATAAAAAATAGTTGATTATGCCCCCGGTAGGATTCGAACCTACAATCTACTGTTCCGAAGACAGTCGCCTTATCCAGTTAGGCCACGGAGGCAAATTACTTTTAGCTAAAGATTTCTGAAACGCCCTGCTGCCATCCCATTATTTTTCTAAACAATTTGACATCATTTATGTCAATTCTACATACTCCCTTGTAGTGTAAATTTTTTTTAACCTTATGAGTAGTTGTTTTAAAAGTAGTTTTTCCAAATTTTGTTGTTGGAATGCCTGTAACTTTTGACCAAAACTTTTCACAATTTTCATGACTATAGATTTTATGGATATAAATATGGACCCTTATTTTCTTCTCTGGAACATCACAAATTTCTTTAAACCATCGCATCATAATTTTTATTAATCGTGCATCAGAATTAGCAAACTGAATTTGCTCTCCAAATTTGGTACCTTCTGCCCAATAAAGAGATAACCCCACGAGAAAAAGAGGGTTTTTGAAAAGATAAGGTAGTTCTTTTTTCGCCTGTTCAGCGATCAGTTCTGTCTGTTTAATGCGTTTCTGCCTTTTTGTCCAAGCAGCCTTCACTCGGGCACCACAAATAGCTTTTTCAATATTTTTTTTTAGTTTCCTTTCTTGTGCTTTAGTGAGTTTAACATTTTTCAACCATCCCGACAAAGTACTTTTTGGTAAATTCGGAATAATTTTCCTTATCTCGCCAAAAGTTTTGCCTTGAATCCTCAATTCTATCGCCTTTATTTTATCCTCTAATCTCAGTTTCATAATATTATTCCGAACCCAGTTTAATAGATTATTTTATTATAGGTCAAGAGTTCGAATAAAACAATGGTTATGACAAATTGAAGATTTGAAATAAATTGAATTGCAAGGTATAGTTATAGCGTTAAGCTATATTAGTTATGGATTTATGGTTATCCCAAAACAAGTTAAATTAGTAATTGAAAAATTGGAAAAGAAAAATTTTCAAGCTTTTGTTGTCGGCGGCTGCGTTAGAGATTTGCTAAGAGGGACAGAACCAAACGACTGGGATATTGCTACGAGCGCTAAACCAGAAGAAATGGAAAAGATTTTTCCAAAAAGTTTTAATATAAATAAATTTGGAACAATAACTGTTTTAACAGATAGTAAAAAGGATAATTTAAAAGAAATAGAAATTACTACTTTTAGGACAGAAGAAAAATATACTGATAAACGCCATCCTGATAAAGTTAGTTGGGCTAAAACAATAGAAGAAGATTTGGCCAGGAGAGATTTCACAATTAATGCAATTGCTTTAGGAAAAGATGGGAATTTTATTGATCCTTTTAATGGCCAAAAAGATTTAAAAGATAAAACCATTAGAGCAGTCGGAAAAGCAGAGGAAAGATTTCAAGAAGATGCCCTGCGCTTAATGAGGGCAGTACGCTTTGCTACAACATTAGGATTTAAAATAGAGAGGAAAACCTTTTTAGCGGTTAAGAAAAACGCTAAGTTACTAGACTTTATTTCTAAGGAAAGAATCAGAGACGAATTTTTAAAGATAATTATGACAGAAAGGGCTGCTGAAGGGATAGAATTACTAAGAGAAATTGGGCTTTTGAAATATATTATTCCAGAGCTTTTAGAGGGGTATAAGATTGGACAAAACAAACATCATATATATGATGTTTATGAACATTCAATCCGGGCTTTGGATTTTGGCGCTAAAGAAGGATTTAATAAGTATGTGCGAATAGCTGCTCTTTTACATGATATTGGTAAGCCAAGAGTTAAGGATGGCGATGGGCTTGATTCCACTTTCTATAACCATGAAATAGTCGGAGCAAAAATGTCTATAAAAATCTTAAATCGTTTAAAGTTTTCCAGGAAAGATTCAGAAAAAATTGTTAAATTGGTTAGATTCCATCTTTTCTACTATAATGTTGACGAAGTTCAAGAATCATCAGTAAGAAGATTATTGAGACGATTGGGTCCAGAAAATTTAAAAGAATTAGTTCAAGTAAGAATGTGCGATAGGATTGGTTCGGGATGTCCCAAAGCCCTTCCATATAAGTTGAGACATTTTCAGTATGTGGCAGAAAGAGTTGCCTTAGATCCAATAGATGTGCTTAGATTGAAAATCGGTGGTCAAGATGTTATGGAAATTTTAAAAATACGACCTAGTAAAAAAATAGGACAAATTCTTAATATTTTATTAGGTGATGTTTTAGAGGATCCGAAAAATAACAAAAAGATTTATTTAAAAAAGAGAATAAAAGAACTTGGGAAAATTTCTGACAAGAAACTCGATAATTTAACGAAGCTTGCTAAAGATAAAAGAGATAAAATTGTAACAAAGAGAGATGAAATGACTAAAAAAAAGTATTGGGTATCTTAACCGGATTTTAGCATCAGAAAAACGAAATTATAATTAACACCCGTGTCATGAGATGTGACTTCAAGGTCACAGAGCTAATCATGGGAATAGGGCATTGGGGTGGGTCCCCTTTCATCCGATAACATATCATAAAAAAATGTTTGAAAAATCATCTTGGCGTTTTCCTAAATCAAAAAAAGAAGAAGCAGAATTTAATACAAAAAAAAAGAGCATTTTAATTTGTGAGAAATGCGGAGCTTTTTATTGGAAAAAATCATGGCATCATGGAGTTTCTCATTATGAAAAATCTAAGAAGGAGAAAAAAATAGAATTAACTATTTGTCCTGCTTGCCAAATGATTAAAGATGGAAAATACGAGGGAGAAATAATTATAGAAAATTTAGAAGAACGGAGAAAAGAAGAAGTAGAGAATTTGATAGATAATTTTAACGAGGTTGCTTTTAGCAAAGATCCTATGGATAGGATTATTTCTATAGAAACAATTGCTAAAGGAATATTGAGAATTTTAACAACAGAGAATCAAATGGCTCAACAATTGGCTAAAAAAATTCAAAAGACCTTTAAGGGTAAAATTTTTCTTGTTCACTCTAGAAAAGAATCTACTCTTCGGGCAAAAGTTGTTTTAAGATAATAATTTTATTCTAAGAGACGTTTTATCTAATTAGCTTTGAAGGAATTCAATGGGCCTGTAATCTAATGGTAGAATACCTCATTCGCATTGAGGAAATATGGGTTCGACTCCCGTCAGGTCCACCATAATCGACTTTCTTTTTTCTGTACTTCGTGGCTATGCTTCTCGATTATATCGGCATATTAAGTAAAATTTAATTTTTAAATTTTTTAACATGATTAAAGCAATAATATTCGATTTCGATGGGGTGATTGGAAATACTTATGATATTAATTTTGAAGTTTCGAAGATATTTGATAGCAATATGACAGAACAAGATTTTATAGATCATCACAAGGGCAATGTTTTTGAAGAGCCTAAAATAAAATTTAAGCCAGAAGAGATTCCAGTATTTTTTGAGAAACAAAAGCAAAAATTTACTCCCGAACATTTTTTTCCACTAGAAAAGATATTAGGTAAATTAAAAAAAGAATTTCAGCTTTTTGTCATATCAAGCACGATAGATGAAAATATTAAATACTTTTTAGAAATTGGACATTACGATCATTTTTTTCAAAAGATATTGGGAGCTACAACACATAGATCGAAAGTCGAGAAATTCAAGACGATTTTTAGCCAATACGATTTAAAGGCAGAGGAATGCCTTTTTATTACAGACACGATTGGGGATATTATTGAGGCGAGAAAGGTTAATATTAAAACGATTGGAGTAACTTGGGGCTATCACAGGAAAGAATTACTATTCGAACAAAAACCATTTGCAATTGTCGATAACGCAGAAGAATTGTTGAATGTTATAAATAATTTGTGTAATGAATAGAAATAATTATTGCCTGTTTTATTCGCACTGTCGGCATAGCTAAAACCATCCAGGATTTTTCTCAAAATGAACCCTAGCTTTATTCAGTAAATGCCACAATTTTTATGGCAAACATAGTGAAACTATTTATTTGGGGAGTTCTGTTGATTGTTTTCGGAATCGTTTTTCCCCATATCATCAATGACAAAGAGAGTTTTGAGTTTAAAAAAGCGTGTTTCGAGAAAAATTGTTTTTCTATTGAAATAGCTGATACACCAGAAGAACGAAATCAAGGATTAATGTTCAGAGGAGAGCTTGCCGAAGACAAGGGCATGCTTTTTGTTTTCCCCAAGCAAGGAATTTATAGTTTTTGGATGAAAAATACTTTAATTCCTTTAGACATAATATGGATCGATGAATATCAAAAGGTTGTTTTTATTGAAAAAAGCGCTTTACCCTGTAAAACAGATATTTGTGAGAGTATTAATCCTAAAAATGAAGCAAAGTATGTTTTAGAATTAAAAACAGGAACAGCCGAAGCTATAGATCTAAAAATAGGGAGTGAATTTTCTTTTGAATTTTAGTTCTCGTAATTGAGAACAAATATTAGGAAAATATTCAAAAAAACGCTTGACATAACTGATTCTGACTTGTTAAGATAGAAATAAGAATGAAGGTCCAATGAATTGGGCCATTTTTTCTAAATAATGACCTATAATTCTTAATTTTAAAAACATGGAAGATCTAAAAGTACTCGCTTCTTCTATCTCTCAAATTGCTGAGGAAAAAGGAATCTCTTATGATACGATTCTTGAAGTCATAGAGCAGGCCTTAGCCGCAGCTTACAAGAAAGACAATGATAGAAGAGGAGAAAATATTCAAGCAAAACTAGATCCAAAAACTGGCAAGGTAAAGCTTTGGCAGGTTCTTGAAGTTGTTGACGACAGCATGATTTACTCTGAAGAAGAATTAGAGGAGTTAAAAAACAGCTTTGAAGAAAAAACCGAAAAAGAAATTCCAGAAGAAGAGGATAAGAAAGTACGCTTTAATCCTAAAAAACACATAATGCTTAAAGACGCAAAGGAGGAAAAGCCGAAAATAAAAGCAGGAGAAGAATTGGTAATAAATCTTAAAACAGAAGAGGGTTATGGGAGGATCGCTGCCCAAACAGCCAAGCAAGTTATTTTACAAAGATTAAAAGAAGCAGAGAGAAACGCTATTTTAGACGAATACAAGTCTAAAGAAGGAGAAGTTGTCTCAGGGATAGTCCAAAGACTAGAAGGAACTAATGTATTTTTTGACATAGGTAAGGCTCTTGGAATTTTAGTTCCCGCAGAGCAAATACCTGGAGAAATATACTCAGTAGGGCAAAGATTCCGTCTTTATTTGACTAGCGTAGAGTCAGGATCAAGAGGTCCAACTATAGTTTTATCTCGTTCATATCCAAAATTTGTAACTAAACTATTTGAGATTGAAGTGCCAGAAGTTTCTGCAGGCCAAGTAGAGATTAAAAGCATAGCTAGAGAAGCAGGTTTTAGAACTAAGATTGCTGTAGCATCAACTGAAGAAGGAATTGATCCGATTGGAGCAATGGTTGGTCAGCGAGGGACAAGAGTAATGGCTGTTATTAATGGATTGGGAGGAGAAAAAGTAGATATTATTCAATGGTCTGATGATCCAGATGAATTTATTAGCAATGCTCTTGCGCCAGCTAAAATTTCAGAAGTTAAGGTTGAGGAAAAAGGCAAAGCAACAGCTATAGTGCCTGAGGACCAGCTATCTTTAGCTATTGGCAAAGGTGGCCAGAATGTTCGCTTGGCTGCTCGCCTTACTGGTTGGAAGATTGATGTTAAGGCTGAAGGAGCTAAAGATGCAGAAGAAATAGAGGAAGAAGGAATAGAAGAAGAAGGAATAGAAGAAGAGCCTAGTAAAAAAACAAAAGGAAAAGATAAAGAGAATAAAAAAGTGAAGAAAGAAGCTAAGAAAGAAGCAAAAGAAAAGACCAAAGAAAAAAAGGTTTCCAAAAAAGAGGTTAAAAAGAAAACAAAAAAAGTAAAAGAATAATTTAATTATTAAAAATATGAATTTAATTTATATTCCTTTGATTATTGCTATCTTAGACTTATTCTTCGTTTTTTTTCTTATTAAACGATTAAATAAAGTTGATCCAGGTGGAGGAAAAATAGGAACAATAGCTGATGCTATTAGAGAGGGAGCAAAAACTTTCTTAAAAAGAGAGTTTATAACAATGCTTTTTATCTTTATTCTAGTGGCCATTGGTCTGAGATTCTTAAATGAAGATATTTTTCCATCTTTAATTTTTTTAGCCGGAGCTTTTATCTCTAGCTTGGCAGGATATATAGGAATGATGGTTGCAACTTCAGCTAACGTTAGAACGACAAGCTCAGCTCAGAAAAGTTTTTCAGCTGCATTTAAATCAGCTATTTGGGGAGGGCAAGTAATGGGATTTTTAGTAGTTGGACTAGGCCTTTTAGGAGTAGTTATTATTTGGCTCATATTTGAAGATGAGGGGCTTTTGATTAACTATGCCCTCGGAGCTTCTCTAGTTGCTCTCTTTATGAGAGTTGGCGGAGGAATATTTACAAAGAGCGCAGACGTAGGAGCTGATTTAGTCGGGAAGGTTGAAAAGGGTATCCCAGAAGATGATCCGCGCAATCCAGCCGTAATTGCAGATCAAGTTGGAGATAATGTTGGAGATATAGCGGGCATGGGTGCAGATCTTTTCGAATCATATATTTCTACTATTATTGCTTCAGCCGTAATCGGAATAACAATTTTTGATTTAAAGGGATTAATGTTGCCATTTCTTTTAGCAGGGGCAGGAATTGTGAGTTCTGTTCTAGGAACCTTTTTTGTTAAGGTTTCTAAAAAATCTTCCAATCAAGAATTTGCTGAACAAACTGAAACCGTCAGAAAAGCAATGGAACGAGGAGTTATTGTGGCTAATGTGTTGATGATCGCTTCAGCCTATATCTTAGTCTCTTTATTTTTCAAAGACCTTAGCTTGTTTTGGCCAATTCTATTTGGTCTTTTAGCTGGATGGTTGATTGGCAAAACCACAGAGTATTATACTTCCGAGAAAAAGAAACCCACTCTTAGTATTGCTAACGCAGCGAAGAGCGGTTCCTCTAATGTTATTATTGAAGGATTAATCGTTGGTATGAAGAGTACGGTTATTCCTGTTCTTGCTGTTGCAGCTACAATTGTCTTATCATATAATTTTGGAGGCCTCTATGGAATTGCCTTGGCTTCTTTGGGGATTCTTGGAGTTTTAGGGATTAACCTTTCAACAGACTGTTATGGTCCTATTGCTGATAATGCCGCTGGCATTGCTGAGATGGGAGGGTTAGAACCAGAGGTTCGCCAAAAAGTAGAAGCCCTAGATGCCGTGGGAAATAGCACAGCTGCTATTGGAAAGGGCTTTGCCATAGGAGCAGCAGCATTAGCTGCACTGGCTTGGTTAGTAACATATGCTAATGCAATTGATTTAAGATCTATAAATCTTTTAGAGCCAAAACTGTTGGCTGGTATTTTTATTGGCGCTATGTTACCGTTTCTTTTTTCTGCCCTAACTATGCAAGGAGTTAGCAGAGGAGCTTTAGAAATAGTTAAAGAAGTAAGGAGACAATTTAAAGAGAAAAAGGGATTAATGGATGGAACAGAAAAAGCTGATTATAGGGCATGCGTTGACTTAGCAACAAAGAGAGCTCTAAGAGAAATGATTATCCCTGGCATTTTAGTTGTCTTAGCGCCAATTGCAGTTGGTTTGGTATTTGGAAAAGAAGCAGTAGCAGGAACATTAGTCGGAGCTTTAAGTGCTGGATTTTTAATGGCCATATTCATGGCAAATTCTGGGGCTGCCTGGGATAATGCCAAGAAATATATTGAAGCTGGAAACTTGGGCGGCAAAGGATCAGATGCTCACAAAGCAGCTGTAGTTGGAGATACAATAGGAGATCCGTTTAAAGATACAGCTGGGCCATCTCTGAATATTTTAATAAAATTAATTAGCGTTGTTGCT
>JAYENY010000015.1:0-10731 GCA_034722415.1 Patescibacteria group bacterium | reverse complement strand
AGCTTCTGGACAATTATCAGAGGGAGATAAGATTATTCTTTTAACTCAAGATATTTTTAATTTTTTTCATACTAATTTAGCTCAAAAAATAATAAAATTTTCTATTTTAACTCCAAAAATTCTTGGTGCAATATTGAAAGGAACAAAGGAGGAAATGAAACAAAATTCTGGTATTTTCTTTTTAATTTTTATAAACCATGCCCTTAATAAAAAATTCCATTTGCCAAAAATTCGATTACCCCTTTTAAAAAATAAGATTCCTTCTGTTAGAATCAAAAAGGAAGTTCGCCTAATTATTACTTTAATCCTTATCCTTCTATTTTCTTATCTAATATTTAAATAATTTATTCTCTTTAATAAAAAGAACACCTATAATAGGTGTTCCTTTTGTTTTTCGTATTTTGAGACTATTTTAATTCAATAGTTGCTCCAGCTGCTTCAAACTTCTTTTTAAGCTCTTCAGCTTCTTCTTTCTTAACTTGTTCTCTTACTGTTTGAGGCTCGCTAGCTGCTGCGTCAACCATATCCTTAGCTTCCTTCAGCCCTTTAGCAGTAGCGTCACGCACTGCCTTAATTACTTCAATCTTTTTATCACCAACTGCTTTTAGAATAACATTGTATTCTGACTTCTCTTCTTCTCCAGCTGATTCTCCACCAGCTGCTGGGGCGCCAACTACTGCAACAGGTGCGGCAGCGCTTACGCCAAATTTCTTTTCTAGAATCTTTACCAATTCAGCCAAGTCAATTACTTTCATTTCTTCAATTTCTTTAACAATTTTTTGAAATTTCTCAGGAACCTCAACCTCTTCTTCTTTGATCTCTTCTTTTGGTTCTTCGGCTTTAACTTCTTTGGGCTCAGGTTTTTCCTCTTTAGATTCCGGCTTTTCCTCTTTAACTTCTTCTTTTTTAGGTTCCTCTTGTGGAGAAGCCTCCTCTTTTTTTTCTTCGTCTACCATGATTTTATAAATTATTAATTATTTATTATTTTTTATCGCCTCTAAGGCGCAAATCAGACCTTTGATATTTGCTTTTTGGACATAAACAAAATTACTAACAGGCGCAGAAAGCGTTCCAACCAAATTCGCAAAAAGTTCTTTACGAGAAGGTAGTTGTGCTAAAGTAATCATTTCTTCTCCTGCTAAAAAATCGGAGTCCATATATCCGCCAATAATTTGTAGACTATCTTCATTTTTAGAAAAGTCGTAAATTGCTTTTGCTGGAGCTATCTCGTCCTCAAAGCCGAAAACAATTGCTAATTCATTGTTAATATTTTTTTCTGGAAAATCAATTTTTTCTTCTGAAAAAGCTAACTTAGCTAATGTCTTCTTAGCTACAACAAATTTAGCTCCTATTTTTCTAAGATTGTCTCTTAAGCTCTCAACATCTTTAGCTTTTAGCCCAGCGAAATTAACGAAAACCATTGCCTTTTGCTTAGCAATTGATTCTCTTAACTTTTCTATGATTTTTGTTTTTTGTTCTTTTGATAAAGCCATAAATTTTAATAAAAAACTGCGTTTAACCGCAGACATGAAATAATCAATAATTATTAATCATTGTTTACCTCGATGGGATTTATGCTTTGTGCCACCCATTGTCAGCGGTATTATCAGTATATTAAATATTTAAAAATTGTCAAGTAAGGTGCGGGGATAATAAATCTATCCCCGCGGGCTATTCGATTGATGATTGCGATCACTCTTCGCTTTGATCCTACGATCTACGCGAAGACAACGATCGACAGTACCATCAAAAGAGCCAAGGAGACTACACTCACACGTTTCATGTGATATCACCTCTTACCTGTATAATATATGAAAAAGATTCTTTTGACAAGGAAAATATAGAATTTCCGCCTACAAGGCTTGGATAATTGTTTCAGCAAATGCTTTGGCCGCTGGAGGACCATTAGCAGTAATAATCTTTCCATCCTGAACCACTGATTTATCCAGATATTCAGCGCCATTTTCTTCTAAAACATGGATTGGTTTTTTATCCATCACACTTGACCAAACAGTAGCTTGTTTGCCTTCTAATGCTCCAGCTCTTGCCAGAATAACAGGAGCAATGCAAATGGCTGCTAAAAGTTTGCCCTGCTTAATCGTATTACGAACAATCTCCCAGACAAATTGATCTTCTATATATTTATAGGCGCCGGGTCCGCCCACAAAAACAATAGCGTCAAAGCCTATAATATCAAAATCTTCAAAAGATATGTCTATTTTTGCTTCTCCTCCGCTTCCGCCAACAGCAATCCCCTTCTCAGAACTAATTGTTTTAACCTCAAATCCTTTTTTTAAAAAAATCTCTCTCGGAATAAAATATTCTTCATCACAAAAATTCTTAAAAGCAATTATGATAGCTATTTTAGACATGTGATCGATATAAAGCTGATTAATTTAAATATTTTGCCTTAGCAACATTGTGTTCGTGAAGAGTCTTGCTAAAAATTGTTTCTCCTTCGGGAGTACTTAAATAATACCAAAATTTAGTCGCTTCTGGCCTAATAGCAGCCTCGATACTCTCTAGGCCAGGATTACAAATAGGACCTATTGGCAAGCCTAAATTTTGATAGGTATTATATGGTGAATTTATCTTGGTATCTTCCACAGAATAACGCCATTTATCTTTTCCTAAGATATAGCCAATCGTAGCGCACGACTGTAATGGATATTGGTTCGCTATGCGCTTCCAAAAAATCCCTGAAACGATTTTCTTATCCTCTTCTCCTCTTACCTCTTTTTCTAACAAGGAAGCCATTATAATAATCTCAAAAATACTCTTATTTTGTTCTTCAATTTCTGTCCTTAAATCAGGAGTTATTTTTTTATTAAGATTATCTAGCATCATTCTAATAATATCTTCTGAGCTATGCGTTTCTCTAACAGAATATGTGTCTGGAAAAAGATATCCTTCTAGGCTCTCTACTTGTGGCTTATCATTAAGGCATGAAAAATCTTCTACTAAAATTCCTGGATTATTTGCTAGCTCTAAAAAATCTTCTTTTTGAACAATCCTTTTCTCTTCAAAATATTCCGCGATCTTTTCTAAATTCCAACCTTCAATAATAGTAACTTTACTTTTTAGTGTTTCTCCTTTTATAATCTTGTCAGCAATTTCTTTTATGCTCATAGATCTGGAAAAACTATATGCTCCTGCTTGCAACGAACTTTGATCTCCTTTTATAAAAATATAAGCGCCAAATAAAATTTGACTATTAATTAATTTACTTTCTTTCAAATTGTAAGCAATACTTGAAAGTCCGTCTCCTTGTTCTATTATAAAAAGCCTTAGTTTTTCATCTGTGTTCGATGAGCTAGATATATATAGTTGGTTATAGATTAGCCATCCAATAAGAGCGAATATAGCTAAAACAATAAAAATCTTTAAAAATATTTTAAACATAGAATTAATCTAAGAATTAATTAAGGGAACAAAAACAAATCCTGGAAACTCTTCTTTTTTGAATTCTTCTTCTGATTCTTTTGTAAAAACGCAAATCGCATTACCGATCGGAACAACAATACGTCCTCCTACCTTCAATTGCTCTTTCCATTCTTGAGGCAATGTTTTAGCTTCCGCAGAACAAAGAATTTTATCATATGGGGCCTCTGCACTGAAACCTTTTGATCCATCAGCACAAACAAATTTAACAGTCCCCTTTTCTCTAGGCTTATACTTTTCTAAGTTTTTTTCTCCAAAGTCTTTAAGTTCTGGAATTATTTCAACTGCAATTACTTCGCCGCCTAATCCAACGATTTCCGAGAGTAAGGCGCTTGTCCATCCAGAACCAGAACCAATATCTAATATTTTTTCATCAGATTGAGGCTGAAGTTGTTCCAGCATCAGAGCGACTACTAATGGCTGAGAAATTGTTTGATCCCAACCAATAGGTAGCGCCTCGTTTAGCTCTGCTAAACCCTCCGAACCTTTGGGTATAAAATCTTTCCTTTGGACAGCTTTAAAAGCCTCTATAATCTGAGGCGTTTTTAACCACCCTTCTTCAATTAATGCTTCTATAAGTTTACTCATGGCTTCTAAGTGCCTCTGTAGGCTTTAATTTTGATGCACGACGAGCAGGAAAATATCCTGACAAACATCCAATTAATAATGAAAAGAATAAACTAAAAATAATTAAACCAATAGGCATATATGCCTCTAGATAAAACATTGTATGAACTTGTCCATATAACTCTATCCCCTTAGCAATGCCAAGTCCTAAAATAACTCCTCCCATTCCACCGACAAAACCAATAATTGCTGATTCTATTAGAAAAATACTAATAACAGCACTATTTTTAGCTCCAACAGCTTTTAACAAGCCTATCTCCCTTGTTCTCTCTCTAACAGCTGTAAACATACTATTCATTATTCCTAATCCACCTACTAAAATAGCTATTGATGCAAAAACCATCACTGATGCTTGAATTATTCCAATTATTCCACCCACTATATTCCCCATTTTATCAGAAGTAAGAACTGAAAAACTAGACACATCTTCTCCCCTCCTTCGTTTACGTACATCGTCTAAAGCCTCCTCTATCCGCTCAGCTACTTTTTCAACATTTGCTCCTTCTTCAACTTTCACCATTGCTGCCTGAGCACCACCATCTCTATCTCCAGTTACTTGCTCATAAATAGAAATATCTAAATAAACAGCTGTATCATCTGTCTTACTGCCTAAAGAATTTAAAACACCAGCGATTTTAAATGTTTTACCATTAATGACTGCCTCATCTCCTGCTTTAATTTCTGTTCCGAAAAAATCTTCTTTTGCCACCATACTTCCAATAAGCAATTCTCTTTTCCCAGGACTAGGCCATTCTCCTTGATTCAAGCTCCAGCCTTGAAAGCTAGTTAAAATTTCTATCCCATCATCCCATGAAAGCCCAATTAGAAACACAGTCTTTTGTTCATTCTCATAACGCATTATTTTAGTCTTCTGTGCAGTCGGCAAAACTATATCTACGCCCTTAACTTTTTCTATCACTTTAATATCTTCCTTGCTTAATTCTTCGCCTCCAAAAAATGACATCATATTATCCATTGAACCAGGTAAAACAAATATTACATCACCTCCTAATGATTTAAGTTGTTTCGTTATTGTATCTCTGATTCCACCACTCAAAGAAATCAAGGTAATTACTAAAAAAACTCCGACCACGATTCCTAAAATCGTAAGCCAATTACGTAAACGTCTTGTCTTTAAATTCTTAAAAGCTAATTTAAAATATTCTCTTAGGATTGCCATAAAACTTCTTCTTTTTGAATGTGATCTTTGACCATTTTTCCATCTTTAATATTAAAGATTTCTTCACTATATTTAGCTATCATTGGATCGTGCGTGACAACTACTAAAGTTCCTTTTTCTTCTGTATGAAACTTAGTAAGTATGTCCATAACATTCTTACCAGAGCTTGAATCTAGGTTTCCAGTTGGTTCATCTGCTATAACTAATTCTGGCTTATTCGCAAAAGCACGAGCAATAGCTACCCTTTGACGTTCTCCTCCTGATAATTCAGATGGTAAATGAGTTGTTCTATCTTTTAAACCAATCTGAGTTAAAAGATATGTGGCCCTCTCTTTTCTCTTGGACTCTTCAAGCCCCTGAAAAATCATAGGGATCATAACGTTTTCTAGAGCTGATAGATTTTGAAGTAGATTAAATTGTTGGAAAATAAAGCCGATCTTTTTACCCCTTATTTGAGCTAATTTACTCTCTGAGAATGAAGACGTATCTTCTTCATCTAAAAAAACCTTCCCTTTTGAAGGAGAGTCTAAGCAACCAACCATATTTAAAAGCGTTGATTTTCCTGAACCGCTAGCACCCATAATACTTACAAATGAACCTGAAAAAATTTCTAAGTCTACTCCCCTTAAGGCGCGAACATCTACGTTGCCTAAACGATAAGTTTTGTAAACATCCTCAAGTTTAATTATAGACTTTTTCATAACTACAACTAGTTATCAATAATTATTTTCTCTCCTTGGTCTAGTCCTACAATAATTTCTACCATATCATTAGACCCTTCTATTCCGATTTCTATGCTCCTCTCTTCAATCTTGTTATCTTCAAAAATACGCACAAAGACTTCTTCATCCTTAGTTTCAATAGCGTCGTCTGGAATTATTAGCACTCCATCTTTAAAGGTAGTAATAACACTAACATCAGCTGTCATTCCTGATTTGACTCCTTCTGGGGCTGCTTCAAAATTAATACTTACTTCATAATAAACAATTCCATCAATTAATTTTTCTGCTGGGTCAATAAAGACCACCATTCCTTCAAAAATTTCGTCTGGAAAAGCAACTAAAGAAATTTTCGCCAAATTACCCCTCCTAATACTTACAATGTCTTCTTCATAAATATCAAGCTCTATTTCAAATGGCTCAGCTGGTAGGATAGAAATTATTGGACTAGCTGCTTGGACTGTTTCGCTTACAGAATTTTCGACTGCTACAATTATTCCGTCTATTGGACTCTTTAATATTGTATCTCTGATCTGACTTTCTAACATATTAACACTTGCTTGTGCACTCTTTACTTTCGCCTGATAGAGGCTAATATCCTCTTCTCTTGGCTCTGCTATTACAAGGGCTAAATTATTTTCTGCTACCTTTAAAGCATCTTTTGCTACAGCTACCGCACTCTCGGCAGTATCAATATTAGTTTTATTACTAATCTTAGCAGAAGAAATATCTTGTTGTTCTCCGATAACATTAGCATAAACAGTATTTATATTTGTCCTATGAGTGTCTAAGGATGTTTTATCGGTTGAAGAAACAACATTAGTATAAACATTACTTTCAATAATTTCTCTTATCTTACTTAATGAATTTCTACTATCTGCAAGATTTTTTTCGAAATTAACTAAAGCAAAACCCATATTCTGTTCTGTAAAATTAATCTCAGCTTTATCAAGGTAAAATTCCATTTCCTCTAAGCTCTCAATTATTTCGTCTTTCCCATCTTTCACATCTGAAGAGTCTTGATCATTTCCTGTGAAATAGGTCGCTTGTATTAATTTAACCGCTGTAGAGGCGTTGTAGAGCTTTAGATAAGAATCATTTAATGTGTTTAGAGCATCTTCGTAAACATCTTCCAGAGCCTGATCAGCAGTGGCCAATGCATTCTCTAAATCCTTTTCTTCATTCTCTAAAGTAGTATTTGCATTATCAATACTAGTTTGAGCTATCTGAATCTCTTGTTCTGTAGCTCCAGCTAAGAGCTTGTCTAACTCTGATTGATTTAATTCTAATCCTGCTTTTGATTGTTGAAGCTGAATATATAATTGAGTATTATCTACTTTTGCTAGAAGAGCCCCTTCTTTAACTTCATCCCCTATCTCCACATAAACTTCTTTAAGTTGACCAGAATTCTTAAAGCTTAGGAGAATTTTATCTCCTTTTTTAATTGTTCCAGTTTCTGTAATGTCTTGATAAACCTCTCCTTTCTCTACGATATAAAAATCATGTTCACCATTCTTTTTAGAAAATAAACTAAAAATTAAAATAATTAATATTATAGCGAAAATAATTAAAGAAATAATAACCTTTGTTTTAAATTTCATATTTTATTATTTATTATGCTTTATAAGCAGGGGTGGCAGGGCTCGAACCTGCAGCCTGTGGTTTTGGAGACCACCGCTCTCCCAATTAGAGCTACACCCCCATGCGTAATTTTAGCGCAAACAATAAGAAATATTTATCGAGATCTTTAAAAGAGCTTTTATACTCTTTCCCTCCTTCAACCGCATCACAAAAAACTTCTTTTACGCGTCCTATCTCTTTTAATTGGCTATAATTCCATCTTGTATCTGAAAGAGTCAACTCAAATAATTCAATAGCTCTTGCAAAGGCTCCTTTAAAATATTCTTCATTTTTTTGAAACCATTTTCCAGTCCTCCCAACCTCGCTTCCAATATTAGCGAGCTGTTCAGTCAAAGAAAGTTCATCCCACCTACCAGATGTTAATTCTTTATGCTGCATTTTAAAGGATTAAATTATTAACTATTTCTTTGATCTTTTTTCTAATTTCAATATTCTCGACATCTCTAGATTTATTATTAAAAGCGGGCTTAAGATTTATTACCGAATCAAACTCAACTAAATCGTCTTCTTCTAGGCGTAAATTAATCCCCCAAACATATTCTCTTTTCGAACCTTCTTGTTTTTCCAAAAGAACTTCTCCGTCGGAATGCAAATCAGGACCAATGGCCATTATTCTTTTTTCAACATCAACTACTGCCTTAATTAAATCGCCAAACTGTTTCTTTGCCATTTCCTTTAATTCCTCTTTCTTTATGGGAATTTTTATAATTCTAATTTCCATATCCTTATTTCTTCATCTCTTTGTGTAATGTGTGCTTTTTACACTTTTTGCAAAACTTTTTTAATTCCAACTTAACGCCAGCCACTGTTGCGCTATGGGATTTATGAGCTTGATAATTAATGCTTTTACAATCTTCACATCTTAATTTTACAAATGCTTTTCTTTTTTTTGCCATATTTTTTAATCACTTATTATTTAACATAGCTAAGCCAAGGGTGGGAATCGAACCCGCGACCTCGTCATTACCAATGACGTGCTCTATCCGACTGAGCTACCTTGGCAACAAAATATTGGGTGCGGTCGGAGTCGAACCGACGGGGCTCATACGAACGATTGTTTTACAGACAATTCCCACCCCCTATGGGACTACGCACCCGTTTACTCTATGCAACACCAAACTCCATGGCTCTCTTACTATGTTTCGGGTTTCCAAATCCGATCTCCTGAATATATCTCCGCAAATCTGGCTTCCGTGTCAAATAAAGATTATAAGTGCTTATGCGAGAAGGATGATATCCTAAGTTTAATAAAATCTCCCTTGTAGAACTCAACAGAGGAAGAGATCTATTACAGAAACACATTTGAACCCCAAATTTAAGTCTATATATTGATCCATCTGTGTCAAAAAAACCTCTTGTAAAAGATTTTTTATATGAGTTCTTACTCAAAACCCATAACGGAACGTCAACTTGTTCTCGAACTTTATTACTAGCATGCAACCCCTTTTTTCGCAAATAATCTATCAAATCTACTGAGCCAATATATAAATTTGCCATCTCTCGGTTGTTTACATAACTGATCCTAGCCCTCACGCCGAACAGAGATTCTAATAAATCGCTAACATACGGAATATACCCTTTATCTGTAGTATTGTTAACGAAAACCCAAATTTGCCCGGGACCAATGTGTCCATCCCCCAGCATTATACCAATGAACTCAGCGAATTTATTTGAAATCCTAGGAAAAATAACATCGTTTCTTTTGCTCAAATAACCGGCTTTGCGCTCAGGAGTAGTCGGAATTTGAAGTCGCACCATGCGATCATAAACAGTGCTTTCGGCAATTCCCAAACTATTAGCTACTTCAGAAATCGTTTGATTCTTATGCGAGTAGAGATAAACTAACTCTTTCCGCTTGTCCATTTGCTCTATGGGTGTCCATTTTCTAGCCATAGCCTAATCTTACTATAAAATGATTATTTTTCAAGAGCTTTGCTATGTTTTTTTTGCCAATCCTTTATTTTTTTATGATGACCTGAAAGTAAAATCTTGGGCACTTTCCAACTTCTCTTATTCCCTTTTGGCTTAAAAATCTCAGGACGGGTATATTGTGGGTATTCTTTGGAATCAATAGAAAAACTTTCTTCTTTAAGCGAGTCCTCTTTGATCACGCCAGGAACTAATCGAGAAACAGCATCAAGAATAACCATTGCTGGAATTTCTCCACCTGTTAAAACATAATCCCCTATTGAGATTTCTTCATCAGCAATATATTTTGCCACTCTTTCATCAACTCCTTCATAACGACCCGAAATAAAAATGATTTGCTTTAACTTACTTAATCGTTTGGCTGTTTTTTGATCAAATTTCTTACCTTTAGCTGATAATAAAATGATCTTTCTTTGTTTTTTGTTGATCTTTTTATTACTCTGAATAATCTTTTTAACTGCTTTGAATATAATATCAACTTTTAATATCATTCCTGCTCCCCCGCCGTATGGCCTATCATCAACCGTTTTATGAGAATCAGTAGTAGAATCTCTTAAATTATGAACTTTAATCTTGATTAATTTTCTTTTTTGAGCACGCTTAATTATGCTCTCGTTGAAATAAGAGTCAAAAATTTCAGGGAATATTGTAATAATATCAAATTTGATCATTTTCACTAAAAAACCGTACTATTAATAATAGCACGGCTTTTTATTTTTTAGAATCCTAGAAAATTATAACTTCAAATCATCAAGATTTGACTCAGTTTCTCTAGGTTGAGGTGCTGGGCGGGTACTGCCCTCTGGCTCCTCAATCTTTAAATTGACACGTGCATGATTCTTTAAGCCGATAATTCGAAGCAATGTTCGAATAGCTCTTACAGTAGAGCCTTCTCTGCCAATGATTTGACCCATATCTTCCTTGTGAAGACTTAGGTTAAGTAAAACGCCCATTTCGTCAACTTTTCTCTCAACTTTGACATCATCAGGGTGATCTACTAATGTCTTGACAATAAACTCAAGAAAATCTTTATCCGGTATCTTATCTGCCATATTCTTAAATCGTATTATTAATCAATATTTTATCCGACCTTTCAATCCGAGAATTCTATGAATAGAACTCGGTAGTTTGTGATTATTATTTTACTCCCTTATTTTTCTTTGTCAATATTTTCACTCTTTTTTTCTTCTAAAT
>JAYENY010000014.1:0-34916 GCA_034722415.1 Patescibacteria group bacterium | reverse complement strand
TTGAAATTTTTCCTGATTTAGAACCTCAATTCAAACAGATGTTAGGGATAGAAGAGTGGTAACCCTTATGTCGCTTGACAAAACATAACTAGTCTGATAGGATGCAATCAGTGAGTGAATTCCGAGGCAACTCGGAACTTCAATTGAATCGGCCGAAGACCTCTTGGAAACTAGAGGTCTTTTGCTTTTCTTCAAGTCTTTTGTTATAGTGATTGTGGGTCTCCGCGCTGCACTCACTAAAGATTTTTTTGGAGTTAACCGGCGGGGGCCCTTAAGGGAATTTTAGAAATTAAGTTTAATGAAGATTAAAGAATTATTACCAAAAGTTGAAGAGAATATTTCTTTAGCCAAATATACAACTTTTAAAATTGGCGGTAATGCTAAATATTTTTTTACCGCAGAAACTAAAGAAGATATTATAAAAGCAGTTAAGGCAGCACAACAATCTGGATTGCTGTTTTTTATTTTAGTAGGAGGCAGTAATATTTTATTTTCTGATCAAGGATTTGATGGTTTGGTTATAATGGTCAAGGCTAGGAAAAACGAATTAAAAATAGATAATATATATGTGGAAGCAGGAGAAACTCTTGCAGGAGTGGTTCATATGGCGTCAGAAGCCGGTCTGAGCGGCTTAGAATGGGCAGCAGGTGTTCCGGGAACAGTTGGAGGTGCTGTAAGGGGTAATGCAGGTGCTTTTAACTCTTCAATGTCAGATATAATAGATAGTGTAGAAGTGCTAGATGCTTCTGATTTAACAGTGACAAGTTATAACAGAGAGGATTGCGAATTCGAATATCGTAATAGTATTTTTAAAAGAAATAAGAATTTAATTATTCTTTCAACAAAAATTAAATTGAAAAAAGGCAATACCGAGGAAGTCCGAAAACAAATGAAAAAATGTATAGATTATAGGATAGAACATCATCCTTTAGAATTTCCATCTGCAGGATCTATCTTTAAAAATCCTGAAGGATTCTCTGCTGGCGCATTAATCGACAAATCTGGATTAAAAGGGAAAACCATTGGTAATGCTAAAATTTCTGAAAAACATTGTAACTTTATTATAAACTTAGGAGGTGCAACTGCTAAAGACATATTAGCCTTAATCAAATTAGCAAAAGAAAAAGTAAAAGAAAATTTTGGAGTTAATTTAGAGGAGGAAATAGTTGTTTTCAATTAGCGAGTTTCTCTAGAAGAGGAGAAATAAAGCCTAAGAATTAATTGCGGAATATATTAAGATATGAAAATTAACATCAAAGCAACAAATATTGAGTTAAATGATTCTCTGCGATTTTTTGTTCAAGAAAAGATAGGAGAATTAGAGAAATTTTTAGGCGTTTTTGGACCAGAAGATTTAAATACTGGAGAAAAAGAAAAAATTCAGTTTTGGGTAGAAATTGGAAAGACTACAAAACATCACTTAAAAGGAGATGTGTTTCGTGCAGAAGTACAGCTTTATTTACCTAAAAAAAGCTTAAGAGCAGAAGCAACAAATATTGACTTGAGAACAGCGATTGTTGAAGTGAAAGATGAGCTTCAAAGAGAGATAAAGAGGCATAAAGAGAAAAGGCTGGGTCGAGCTCGAAAATGGGCCAGGATGACAAAAGAAAAATTTCGTACTCCATCTATTTTAAAAAGAAAATAACAATTCCTTAATATCAAGCGCTCCAGGAGCTTTTTTATTTGACTTTATGTCTAAAAATAGATATAATATAAATAGCGAATGGAGAAATTTCTCCAGATTAACAATCCAAAAATGAACAAAGGAGGAACGAGATGAAACGAGCATTGATGGCGACATTGGTCTTGTTGGGATTCGCTTTGGGCGGATGCGTGGTTACAACCTACTATGAAGTGCTGGTTGCTAATTTTACCATTTCCACGGAAAGTTCACTAACCAGGGAGTTAGTCAGATTTGATGCATCTTCTTCAAGGATTGAGCAACGTGAAAGCTCTTTCGAGATCGGTCCTCGAGGAATCATTGAAGCCCCAGGCAATGGTATAGCCAGTTATTGTTGGGATTTCGGTGACGGAACTCCACCACAGTATTCAGGTAGCCCGTTAACTTCCCACACCTATCTCGATGATGGGATTTACTTAGTGACATTAACAGTCTTCGATCATCAAGATCGATCTGATTCGTCGACTAAGCAAATAACGATCCTGAATAGGCCGCCGACAGCTGGCTTTGTTTGGAGGCATTGTCCAATCTTGCCTTCAAGAGCTGAGCAGGTTTCTCCCATGGGAATTATCCCTGTTCCAGACCCACAATACGTATGCTTGGAACTTGTGGCCAATTCTCCAAAACAAGGGAGCTATTCCTTTGACTTAGACGGCTATATTGTCTCCTATCAATGGAGTTACAATGACCTGATTTTGGGTTATGGACCCGTTTTGAGCCGTAGCTTTATGGCACAACAGGCTTATTCTGTAACTCTTATTGTCACAGACAACGACGGAGCAAGTAGTCGTATCACGCGAGAAATATTCGTTTACTAATCTTTCCCTCTTCTGCTAATAGAAAAGCAGAAGAGGGAGTTTTTCTTTACAAAGAGGTGTTTTAACCTGTAAGATAGAAAGACTATGTCTTTTTTAAAGAAAATTTTTGGCGATGAAAATGAAAAATATTTGAAGCGCATCCAACCATTCATGGATGAGATTAATAAGCTTGAACCAGAATTCGAGAGTTTTTCAGATGAAGAATTAAAAGAAAAAACAAAAGAATTCCAAGCTAAGATTAAACAAGGGGCTAAGCTAGATGATATTTTATCACCAGCGTTCGCTTTAGTTAGAGAAGCAGCAAAAAAAGTATTAAAACAAAGACATTTTGATGTTCAGCTTACAGGGGGAACTGCGTTACACCAGGGAAGGATTATTGAAATGAAAACAGGAGAAGGAAAAACACTAGCTGCAACCCTCCCGGTTTATTTAAATGCCCTAGAAGGAAAAGGGGTTCATGTTATAACAGTTAATGATTATTTAGCAAAAAGAGATACTGTTTGGATGGGACAAATATATAGTGCGCTTGGTTTGTCAGTAGCATGTTTAGTCCACAACGCTGCTTTTGTATACGATCCTGATTATAATCCAGAGAAATCAGATCAGAGCGTTGCTCAAACAGAAGAGGGAGATGCAAGCCGAGACAAGGAGCGGGATGCTGTAGGTGGATTTAAGGTAGTCGAGAGTTACTTAAGGCCTGTTTCTAGAAAAGAAGCCTATTTAACAGATGTTGTCTATGGCACAAATCATGAATTTGGCTTTGACTATTTAAGAGATAATATGGCGCGTTCATCTGAACAAAGAGTTCAGAGAGAATTGAATTATGCCATTATTGATGAAGTTGATTCTGTTTTAATTGATGAAGCAAGAACCCCAATGATAATCTCTGCTCCAGACATGGAAAGTTCTAAGCTGTATAGTGAGTTTTCAAGGATTGTTCCTAAGCTAAAAGCAGAACAAGACTATGAAATCCATGAGAAAGAAAAAGCAGCCACATTAACAGACGCTGGGATAGAAAGAATAGAAAAGATTTTAAATATAGGGAATATTTATGAAGAAAAAGGAACAAAGTTTTTACATCATCTAGAGCAAGCTCTAAGAGCGGAGGTTTTATTTAAAAAAGATAGAGAATATATAGTTAGAGATAATCAAATTGTTATTATCGATGAATTCACTGGTCGCTTAATGCCAGGCAGAAGATGGTCAGGTGGACTACATCAAGCAGTAGAAGCAAAAGAGAATGTTAATGTTCAGCCAGAATCTCTCACTTTAGCTTCCATTTCTTTACAGAACTATTTTAGAATGTATAAAAAATTAGCTGGAATGACTGGAACAGCGGCTACTTCTGCAGAAGAATTTCAGAAAGTCTATAAATTAGAAGTTGTTATTATTCCAACTAATATGCCAATGGCCCGAAAGAATTTAGCTGATATGATTTATAAGACGGATGAGGAAAAAATGAAAGCCATTGTTCAAATGATTAAAGAAGCCCATGAAAAAGATCAGCCAGTTTTGATCGGGACTCGTTCGATCGAGAAAAATGAAATATTAGGTCGGTTTTTAGAGGTTGAAGGTATTCCTCATCAAATATTAAATGCTAAGAACCATCAACAAGAAGGAGAGATTATTGCTCAAGCTGGTAAACGGAAAGCAGTAACAGTTGCAACTAATATGGCTGGAAGGGGAGTAGATATAATTTTAGGAGGGAATCCATCCGAACCAGGAGAAGCAGAAAAAGTAAAAGAACTAGGAGGTTTGTTGGTTTTGGGCACAGAAAGACACGAGGCTCGCAGAATTGATAATCAATTACGCGGAAGATCTGGAAGACAGGGAGATCCTGGTATAAGTCAATTTTTCCTATCTCTTGAAGATGATTTAATGCGCGTTTTTGGTGGAGATAAGATTAAAAATATAATGGAGAAAATGCGACTTCCTGATGGGCAGCCGATTCAAGCAAGGTTAATTAGTCAGGCAGTAGAAAATGCCCAAGGGAAGATTGAGGGAATGAATTTTGACATGAGAGAACATCTTTTAGAATATGATGATGTTTCAAATATTCATCGTAATTCTTTTTATAAAAAGAGAAATGAAATTCTTGATATTTCTAATGAGGATTTACGCGAAAAAGTTTTGGAGTTTTTTGAAAAACAAAAAGTATCTAAAGATGATTTTTTGAAAAAAGAAGTGGAGATAGGAAAAGAATTTCCAAAAATTTTGAAATTTGTATGTTTACGCGTTTTTGATTCTCTTTGGATTAATCATTTAACAGAAATGGATTATTTGAGAGATAGAGTTCGTCTCCGCGCCTATGGACAGCTTGATCCATTAATAGAATACAAGAACGAAGGATTTAAGATGTTTAATGAATTATTAAAGAATTTGGAAGCAAACATTGTTCAAATGATTTTAAGGGTTTCCATAGAAGAAAAATTAAAAGAACCAGATCCTTTTGCCCAAGCTAGAACTTCTGATAAAGTAGTGGTTAAGGGAGGTAAAAAGCCAGGGAGAAATGATCCTTGTCCTTGTGGTTCTAATAAAAAGTATAAAAAATGCTGTTTTCCTAAATTTGGTTAAGTTATTAATTTTTAATTAAATAGTTCTCGTAAAAAGAAGGATAGATAATAAAAAAAGGGGTGGAAATAAGTTTCTACCCAGTTTGTGTTCTTGTTGAGCAGATGACTAGATAATGAACTGCTCATAGTTATCGATCGCCAATATCACACGGGCGAATAATTCGATAACATTCTCCACGTCCTCGGTATGCACAATCTCTCCAGGAGAGTGCATATAGCGATTCGGAATTGAGATTAGCCCAGTGGCTACTCCGGATCGACTGATCTGCATCGCACGAGCATCTGTGCCCGTTTGCCTTTCCCAGGCAACTACCTGGTAAGGGATTCCAAATGCATTTGCAGTGTCTACGATGAGTTTGAACAAAACAGGATTGATGTTCGGGCCCGTGGCAATCAACGGACCGCCTCCCATCTTGATGTCGTTACATCGTAGTTTCGCCTTCTTCAAACCCGGAGTATCTGTGGCGAATCCTACATCTACAGCGATCCCCACATGGGGCTTAATGCCAAAGGAGCTCGTGATTGCACCAAGAGTTCCTATCTCTTCCTGAACAGTAGCTACCGAGAAGAGGGAGGCTTTGAGACCTCCAAGTTCACTTACTCGACGCATCCCTTCTAGAACAATAAAGGATCCTATGCGATCGTCGAACCCTCGACCGACCATCAAGTCGTTGAGCAACTCTTCGGGTCCACCGTAATCCAGGACTGCTCCGTCGCCGATATTGATGAGTTTTTCAGCATCTTCTTGGTCTTTCGCGCCAATATCAATCCAGAGATTGTGGTATTTAGCGACTTTTTCGCGATCTTCCTTCTCCTGAAGATGGATCGCAGGTCGCCCAACGACTCCCAGGACTATGCCTAATTCGGTCAAGATGCGGACACGTTGACCAGGGAAGACTTGCATGTCCCATCCACCGAGTCCACGGAAGTATAGGAATCCGTTCTCGTCGATGTATGAAATTTGAAGCCCGATCTCGTCGATGTGTCCAGCAATCATGATTCTCAAGGCCTTATTCTCATTGAGAATGGCAATACTGTTTCCATGAAAATCTCCGTGAACACTGTCAGCCACAAGGGCTGCTTCTGCTCACCAGATACTACTCGCTGCTGCTTCGTGACCTGTTGGGCAGATTTCGCTCATCAAGGCCTTCAAAAACTTTTTGTTCATGTGGAGCCTCCTTTATGTTATTGTTTCTATACTATGATTAAATAAAAGTCAAATAATAAGGAGAAATATTTATAATTTTTAAATGTTTGACAAAACAAAAAAGATATTTTAAGTTAAAAACTACGAAAGTAGAGGGAGGACTATGGCATGTACATTGTAAATTTATTGTTAACAAAAGGAATAAAAAGGAGGCTCGTATGCACACAGAAGCCAAAAGGACAATTTTAGGAAGTCTGAGCGATAAATTAAGGGATTATTTGATCATGAATCATCCCTTTGTTGCTGCTATTCCTTCTGAAATCGGCAAAGAATCTACAAATACATTCGAAGGGGATATTTCCTTAATATTCGCTCAGAGCGAATCCTTTGTAATGCGTGATAGAACGATTCGATCTCTTGTCGAGCAGATGTTGGAGGTAATCGGGCTAGAGGTTTCCACTGAAGTGGCAATCGAATATATGGCCCGCAGGCTGTCAACCATAGGAGAGCTACCAAAGGAAAGCCCTGTTCTTGTGGGTTTATTCTACGATTACGCGGTTATCCCTGTTATGAGAATCCAACAGTTGACGACAAGAAATCTCGTCACCGATCATCCAGAACCTCTCTGTTACGAGAGACTTATTATGACTAGAGGCGTGGAGATTGCTTGGCTTTTCGACAGGATGTTTTCCAAATGGTGGCAGTATGTCGTGATCCCTTACCAACAAGGAGTTGCTGAAGATCCTACGCTTAAGAAAGCAATTAAGGAAGGAATCTTTCGAAATTGGTACGCGGTTCTTGTAGACGCAAAAGGTTGGCCCATTACTGGGCCGATGACGCAAGAATTGCTTACCACATCTAGAGAGATTTCTCTAGCCGAGGCATTTCCTTTGGAAATAGGAGGAATATGCGAAGAGCTCCTAGATCTCGTCACAGAATTAGGCCCATGGCCCAATGCAAATCCTTACCAGAAATACTTTCAAGCTCTTTATGAGGCGTTGTCCAACACCGATTTAGAGCAAATGGAAGAGCTCTGGAAAGAAGTTGATATTACTTGGGTCAACATTGGTCCAGAGAAGGTCGTGCCAGTCCACATGATGGAAAACGGCTATCATCATCCTCATCAGATCAGTCCAGAATTTCGTGTTCTTTGGAGATCTCAATCTTTTAAGTCAGAGATTGAGACTACTCGTAATGGAATGAGATTATTTGGCTCTGAAATCGGAGATAAATTGGTGGAGGCCAAACTACATCGGATTGATATCGGAATGTTTATTACTGCCATTTCTGGTGGATCTATCGACTTCCGGATCGCTGGACAATCAGTGCCTAATAGGCCTGAAGTCCAAGAGCTTGGCATGAAGATTTTCCTTGACCTGCATTCTATGCAAAAAAGAGAGGTCAAGTTTGAGAATTTAGTGCATGCTTGTGTTCATCCAGAGACTCATGCATGGATGGTAGAGGTTATGGGCCTTAACCTCCATGTTGCAGTTGTGGCGGCGCATGAATTTGCTCATCCCTTCTTGATTACCAAAAAGGTAACCCAAGCTTTTAAGCGTGAAAAACCTACGTTTGAAGAGGGCAAGGCTACAATTTTTGGAATTATGGGCCTTGAGAAAGTGCGCGCAGAGCTAAAGTCTTTCTATCTTTCTCTCTCTGCTAATATCATTGCAGGGATCTGCGCGAGATTTGACAGGAGAAAAGCTCAAGATCCAACTTTTCGACCGTATCTCAATGAAGCAATGATGATTGCCAAGGCGTTAATCAACGCAGGAATTATTATTTGCGTAGATGGCAAGATTTATGCTGACCGAGAGAAATGTTCAACATCTGCGATTATTGATGCAATCAAAGTTGTCAGTGATCGCCTCGTAGAAGCATATAAGGAGGCTGACAAAGATCACGTTCTTGCTGATGGAGAAATTCATCCTGGCTTGAGCTTAGCGATGGACATCGTGAGCGAATATGCTCCTGGTATTGAGGAAGATCCTGCAATATCAGAATTATTTGCTGTTGTTAATCGAAACCTTTACGGCGAATAAGTTTTTTCGCTTATTCTCGACTCACTTAACCGGTCCTCCTTGAGGGGACCGGTCTTTATTTTATTTATAAATATGCACGGAAAAGGCAATATAGCGGCGAGTTTTTAAGCATTTAGTTGACTTTTTATTTTTTTGTGGCTACAATGGCTCAATGGTTAAAAAATATTTTAGACTTATCAGTATTACTGTTATAATATTGGGCCTTCTATCGGCTATTTTTGTTGAGCCCAGATTTTTTGATAAAGGAGTCGATTATTTGAACCAAAAATTTAATTGGTCTATTTCTCATTTTTGGGATAGGCCTTTTCAATTAGGTCTTGATTTGCAAGGAGGAGTAGAATTACTCTATGAAGCTGATTTATCTAAAATAGAACCGGAAAATTATAGTCAAGCAATGGAGGGATTGAGAGATGTTATCGATAGAAGAATAAATGTTTTAGGAGTAAGAGAGCCAGAAGTTGAAACTACCCAAGTTGGTACACATTATCGTTTAAAAGTTAGAATTCCCGGCATTACAGATCCTCAAGAAGCTATTGATGAAATTGGACGAACCCCATATCTTGAATTTCAAGAGCCAAAGCCAAATTTTGAAGAACTTTATCAAGAAAATCAACAAGTAATACAAACAGGAGAAGGCGAGCTTCAAAGTCTTTTTCAGCCAACAGAATTAACGGGTCGATTTTTAGAAAAAGCAATAGTTGATTTTAATCAAAACACTTATGAAGCAATGGTTGTTATTCAATTTAACGAAGAGGGCGCAAAGCTTTTCGAACAATTAACAGAAAAGAATACTGGCAGGCCATTGGCTATTTTAATTGATGGAGAGACTTTGTCTGCACCAATAGTTAGTAATAAGATTTCTGGAGGGAGAGCTCAAATCACAGGTGACTTTACATCGGAAGAAGCAAAGTATTTAGCTCGCAACCTTAACGCAGGTGCCTTGCCTGTTCCTATTGGTGAGCCAATCTCACAGGTGACTATTGGCCCTACCTTGGGAATGATTTCTTTACAAAAAAGTTTAAAAGCAGGAATGATTGGTTTTTTGGCAATAATTATTTTTCTTTTAGCTTTTTATAGGCTGTCTGGATTATTAGCTAGCATAGCTTTATTAATTTATGCAGTATTGATTCTTGCAACTTTCAAACTGATTCCTATTACATTAACATTATCCGGTGTAGGTGGTTTCATTTTATCTCTAGGAATGGCTGTTGATGCTAATATTTTAATTTTTTCACGACTAAAAGAAGAGTTAAAATTAGGGAAAGAATTACCTCAGGCCATTGAAGAAGGATTTAATCGAGCCTGGCCATCAATAAGAGATGGTAATTTAACAACTTTATTAATTGGATTAGTTTTGTTCGGAGTAGGGACTAGTTTTGTCCAAGGCTTTGCCACAACACTGTGCATAGGTATTCTATTTAGCATGTTTTCAGCAATTTATGTTACAAGAAGTTTTTTAATGGCTTTGTCTCGCGGTCGGTTAAGTAAAATTAAGTGGCTTTGGCGATAATAAATTATGAATTTTCCTTTTATAAAATATAAAAAAGTTTATTTCATTTTCTCTGGGCTTTTGGTTTCAGCTAGTATTTTAGCTATTGCCTTTTATGGTCTTAACTGGGGAATAGATTTTGTAGGGGGAAGTGTTTTGAAAGTTAGCTATATAGATGAACGACCAACAACACAAGAATTATCAGAAAATCTTTCTTTTCTTCTTGGTTCAGAAAATTTTTCTGTTCGCTTTAGTGAAGATAGAGATGTAAATATTAAAATGCCCGAAGTTTCTCAAGAAACTAAAGATAAACTCTCTGATTATTTTTACAATATTCCCGAAGTAGAGCAAGGAACTATTAGTTTTGAGTCCGTAAGCCCGATTATAGGAGGAGAAAGTAAAGGCAAGGCTCAGCGAGCGATTATTCTTTCTGTTATTGCCATTGTTTGCTATGTGGCATTTGTGTTCCGCAAGGTCTCAAACCCTATTAAATCATGGCAGTATGGAATAGCTACGGTTATAGCCCTTCTTCACGATGTTTTAATCCCAGTAGGAGCACTTGCTGTTTTAGGACGCTTTTCAGGCGTGGAATTTTCTATTCCGATTTTAACTGCACTACTTACCATTTTTGGTTATTCTGTTAACGATACAGTGGTTGTTTTTGACAGAATTAGAGAAAATCTTATTAGAGGACACGGGGAAACCTTTAGCGATACGGTAAATTTGAGTTTAAACGAAACAATAATCCGTTCAGTTAATACTTCCTTCACTACGTTATTTGTGCTTTTATCAATTTTCTTTTTTGGAGGGGTCAGTTTAAATTATTTTTCTTTAGTTTTAATCATTGGAGTAATAGCTGGTACTTATTCCTCAATATTCTTAGCAAGCACGCTTTTAACTCAATGGCTTATTGTTAGAAGGGGTTGGAAGGCTTAAAGGGGTTGACTCGATTGAGAGAACATGTTTTAATAGACAAACATTTTATAATCAATATTTAGTAAATAACTATTAATTAGCTAAAAACATGATGATAGATTATCCAAAAATTTGCGAAGATATTTTTGAAGAACTAAGCTCTAGAAAAAGAGAAGTTTTAGAAAAAAGGTTTGGACTTATAACTGATACTGCGTTTACTCTGCAGGCTATTGGTGATGATATTGGTATTACCAGAGAAAGGGTAAGACAGATAGAAAATGATGCCTTTACGCAACTCCGCGCAACGCAAAAAGATAAGCTGGAGAAAGCATTCCAGTATTTTTTGGATTACTTTAAAGAACAGGGTGGGCTTAGAGAGGAGTCAAGGCTACTTGAAGATTTAGGTAGAGATAAGTTCAAGAATCATGTTTTGCTTTTGTTAAATCTGGGAGACAATTTTAGTAAATTCAGAGAAACTGAAGACCTATATTCTTTTTGGACCAATGAGTCAGATTCTATAAAACAAGCTAAAAGCGTGATTAAAAACATTGTTCAAGAATTTAAACAAAATAATTCTCCTTTAGAGATAAACGAAGTGGGAGAAAGAATCGCTTTTAATTTAAAAACTCCGATTTTAGTTTCTTACATTGACATCTCTAAGGTTATTTTTCAATCTCCATTTGGAAGTTATGGCTTGGCTCAGTGGCCCGAGATTAATCCTAGAGGACTTAAAGATCAGGCATATTTAGTCTTAAAAAGAGAAGACAAGCCTTTGCATTTTACTGAAATTGCTAAATTAATCAGCAAACTACCCTCTGTTTCTAGAAATATTTTACCAGAGAGCGTACATAATGAAGTAATAAGAAATGATAGATTTGTTTTAGTAGGCCGAGGAATTTATGCCTTAAAGAAGTGGGGATATGAATCAGGCACAGTAAAAGAAATTATTGTTAGTATTCTTAAAAAAGCTAAAAAATCACTCTCTAAGAAGGAAATTATTAAGAAGGTTCTTGAGCAAAGACAAGTGAAAGAAAGCACAATTGCTTTGAACCTTCAAGATAAAAAGATTTTCGAAAAAGACAAGAAGGGGAAATATAGTTTATTGAAAAAATAATTATTTTAATTTTAAATAATGGAGGTTGTTTCTTCTATTTTTGCACTCGTTTGGGCCGTTATTAGAACATGGTGGTGGGTTTTAGTTCCCATTGTTCTATTAAAGCCTGTTTTGTTTATGTGGCGTTGGTGGAGAATGGATCAATGCTCAAAAGGAATAGAAAATATTCTATTAGAACTTAAGATGCCGAGAGAGGTTGATAGGCCTTTTCGGGCCATGGAGCAAGTTTTTGCTGGTTTTTGGATGTTTTATGATCCAGCTGATTGGTACGAGCATTGGTGGGAGGGCAAATATCAAGTGAACTTAACAATAGAAATCGTTAGTATTGGTGGAAATATTCATTTTTATTTAAGAACCCCTCGGAATTTGCGTAATTTAGTTGAATCAAGTATTTATTCTCAATATCCTGAAGTTGAGATTTCCGAAGTAGAAGATTATACAAAGAATGTTCCGCAAGATATTCCGAATAAAACATGGGACATATGGGGGACTGATTACGAAACACTCAAAAAAGATATTTATCCGATTAAAACATATTCTAAATTTTTTGAAGAAAGCCCAGTAGCCAAAGAAGAAAAAAGAATAGATCCTTTAGCTGCTTTATTAGAAGGGTTGGCTAAAGTAGAGCCAGGTGAACAAATTTGGGTCCAACTAAGAATTAAACCGATAACTGTTGGCGAGAATAATTATAAAGAGAGAGCAAAAGAAGAAGTTGATAAATTAACTAATAGGAATGGATCTTCAAAATCAAAACAGTCTCCAATAGTTAAAGAAGCAGCTGATGTTGTAATTCTTGGTCAGTTACCAGAAGGGGCTGAAAAAGAAGAAGAAAAGCAATGGATGCCGCCAGAGATGAAATTAACTCCAGGAGAAAGAGAAATAGTTGCAGGAATAGAGAGTAAGATTTCTAAAACCATGTTTGAATGTATTATCAGATTTGTTATTTTAGGAGAAAAAGGCAAATGGAATAAGGGCAATTTGAAAAATGTTCTTGGATTTTTTGCCAATTTTAATACTGAAAATCTTAATGCGCTAAAGCCATGGCCTCCAAGCATTACTAAGATACATAAGCATGAACGATTTTTCCTAAATATGTTTATTTACGATCGATTACTTTATTTACGCAAGAGAAAATTATTTAGAAGATATATTGGTCGAATGAATTATTTTTTCCCAAAACCAGGAAAATCAATCATTTTTAATATTGAAGAATTAGCTAGTTTGTTCCACTTTATTGGTAGAGCAGCTGTACCAGCTCCAATGATTCAAAGAGTTGATTCTAAGAAGGTTGAACCGCCATCAATTTTACCAACAGGATAATAAAAGATTTTATGCCCAAAGAAAATATAAATTTTTTTGCTGAAACGAATTTTAGACAAGGTCACAAAAAATTCGGAATCAAAGTTGATGATCGCCGTCGACATTTTTATGTTATTGGAAAAACTGGTATGGGAAAAACAGTAATGATCCGCAATATGGCTATTCAAGATATTGCAAATGGCAATGGTATTGCATTTATGGATCCGCATGGAGAAGCAGCTGAAGATTTATTAAACTATATTCCAAAAGAAAGGATAAAAGATGTTGTCTATTTCAACCCTTGTGACTTAAATTATCCTATTGCTTTTAATATTATGGAGGCAGCAGATCCAGATAGTCGGCATCTTATTGCTGCTGGGCTAATGGGCGTTTTTAAAAAAATCTGGCCAGATGTTTGGTCAGCTAGGATGGAATATATTCTTCATAATTCTATTTTAGCTCTTTTGGATTATCCAGATGCAACGTTATTGGGTATTAATAGGATGCTTTCAGAAGTGGATTATAGAAAAGAAGTAGTTGATAAGATTACTGACCCAATGGTTAAACTTTTTTGGACCAAAGAATTTGCTCGCTATACACAGAGATACGAGGTAGAGGCAACAGCAGCTATTCAGAATAAGGTTGGTCAGTTTATTTCCAATCCTTTGGTAAGGAATATTATCGGACAAACGAAATCGTCGATTGATATGAGAACCATTATGGACGAGAAAAAGATTTTGATTTTAAATTTATCCAAAGGTAGAATAGGAGAAGATAGTTCTGCTCTTTTAGGAGCATTAGCGATCACCAAGATATATTTGGCAGCAATGTCTAGGATAGACACTCCAGAAGAGGAGAGGAAAGATTTTTATCTATATGTTGATGAGTTTCAAAATTTTGCCACTGAATCATTTGCTAATATTTTATCTGAGTCACGAAAGTATCGTTTATGCTTAACTCTAGCCCATCAATATGTTTCTCAAATGGAAGATATTGTTAGGGATGCTGTTTTTGGAAATGTTGGAACAACTATTTCATTTAGAATAGGTGCTGAAGATGCTGAATTTTTAGAAAAAGAATTTAGTCCGATTTTCATTGCCGAGGACTTGGTTAATTTATCCAAATATAATATATATTTGAAATTAATGATTGATGGAATCGCTAGTAATCCTTTTTCTGCTCAAACGCTTCCTCCATTAGCAGGACTAGAGAAATCTTTTAAAAAAGAAATTATTAAAAGTTCTAGAGATAATTACGGCACTCCACGCGAGGAGATAGAAAGGAAAATTACGGAATGGAGTAAAACAGGAGATGCTCCTGTAAAAAAGAAAAGCCAAACAGCTAGTAGAACCTGGAGGAGAGGATCATCGAATAATGCTAGTTCTAATCAACCTTCTACTAGGACCAATGTTAGGAATTCTAGACCTGTTAAAACTTTTACTCCTGTTAAAGCTTCTAGCCCTATTACAACTTCTAGCCCTATTACAACTTCTAGCCCTGTTACAGCTCAACCAGAGAGCAAGAAGACAGAGTTATCCTTGAAAGAAGCTATAGAAAAACAGCCTATTCCTTTTAGAGCTTCTCGAAAAAAAAATAATAATAGAAATAAGAAAAAAGTTGATACTGGAGCATTGAAAGAAGTTATTTCCGACGCTTTGGGTAGTAAAGAAACAAATAAAGAGGATAAAACTCAAGACAAAGAAAAAAAACAAACAGGCGTTTTAAAACCAGGTGAAAGAGTTAAATTCGATTAATAATTATTTCGCTTCGTCCTAGTCGATTTAAGAGGTTAGGGGGAGGGAGGAATTCTATGAAAAAACTTAAAGATTTTAAACTAGAGGACAAAAGGGTTATTTTAAGAGCTAATTTTGATGTTCCTTTTGACGAAAAAGGAGAGATTTTTGATGATTTTAGAATTAGAAAGGCATTGCCTACTATTAAATATTTATTAGAACAGCAAGCTAGGGTAATTATTATAAGTCATGCTGGTCGCCCATCAGAGGGGACGCGATTAAGTTTAGCACCCGTTGCTTTAAGATTATCTAAATTATTAGATAAAAAAGTTAAATTTATACAAGATTGTGTTGGCAGACAAGTGGAAAGGGCAGCAAAGATAATGAGTCCGGGAGATATTATTTTATTAGAAAATGTAAGATTTAATTCAGGAGAACGATCTAATAACGAGGTGTTTGCTAAAAAATTAGCAAAGCTAGGAGAGATATATATTAACGATGCTTTTAGTAACTGTCACAGAAATCATGCTTCTGTTGTTGGCATTGCAAGTCATTTACCCAGTGGAGCAGGATTGCTCTTAGAAGAAGAGATAAAAGTTTTGTCTTCTGCTGTGAAAAATCCTAAGAAACCGATGGTTCTTATTCTCGGTGGAGCTAAAATAGATACCAAAATTTCTTGTTTGTTAAATTTTTTAAAAATTGCTGATCATATTTTAATTGGGGGAATGTTTGCACCTGCTATTTTACATGCCAAAGGAATCTCTCTGTCAGGAGTTCCTTTAAAGAAAGAAGTCGGAGAAATTTTTGAAACCATAGAGCTTACGAATCCAAAACTTCATTTACCAATAGATGCTTTAGTCGGACTAAGAAATCATCAATTAGACTATTTGCGTCAAGCTGCGGTTGGACAAATTAGAAAAGAAGAACAAATGTTTGATATAGGGCCAGAGTCGATAAGAATTTTTTCACATATCATAGAAGAGGCAAATACAATTATATGGAATGGACCACTTGGTTATGTTGAGGATGAAAGATTCGCAGGTAGCACACTTGCTATTGCCAGCTCGATTTTAAGAACTAACGCTTTTTCAATAGTCGGAGGAGGCGATACAAATGCATTTCTAGCAGCGAATAATTTAAGAAGTAAATTCTCTTATATCTCCACAGGAGGTGGAGCAATGTTAGATTTTTTAAGTAATAAAGAATTGCCTGGAATAAAGGTTCTAGAAAAATAATTATAAGATTTTTGGTATTATTGAATAATCCTGTATAATACTAGATTAATTAAATAGATATTATGGTTAATGATTCCTATCCTAAGGGAACTAAAAAAATTGCTAAGCGAATTCTCAAGGCAGCTGAAAAAGGAGAAAGAATAATAATTTTTGGCGATACCGACCTAGATGGTATCGCCTCAGTTGTTATTCTTAAGGAACTTTTTGAGCTTTTAAATCCACTATATGTTCAGAAAAAGAATATAAGTGTATACTTTCCAGATCGCGAAAAAGAGGGATATGGAATAAGCAAAGCAGCTCTTGATTTTTTTGCTGACCAAATTCCTGCCTTGTTTTTTTCTGTTGATTGTGGAATCACTAACTTTAAAGAGGTAGAGATAGCTAAAAAAATGGGATATGAGGTGATTATTATTGATCACCATCAACTTTTAGGGAAATTACCTAAGGCTGACCTTATAGTCGATCCGAAACAAAAAAACGAAACTTATCCTTTTCAAGATTTTGCAGCTGCTGGGTTAGTTTATAGGGTAGCTCAAGCTACTTTATCGCAGACAGATCTTCCTAAATCCGTACAAGAAAAATTAGTAGAATTAGCTGCTTTAGCAACGCTTTCAGACCAAATGCCATTAAAGGAGGATAATCGGGAGATAGTTGATCAGGGGATGAGCTCTTTATTAACTACTCAAAGAGAGGGTCTTTTGGCCCTGATTGAATTGGGAGACGCTGATATCCAAATAGATTTTCATGTTTTTCAAAAAATTATTGCCCCGTTAAATAGTTCTCAACTAAGAGATCATGTTGCAGAAAGCTTCTTTTTATTAACAGAAACATCTCCGAAAAAAACTAAGGCTCTGGCTCAAAAGTTAATAAAGCATCACAAACAAAAGAGAGAGATGATTTCAATTACAGTAGAAGAATTGTGTAAGAAAATTGACAAAAGGAAAGATGATTCAATATTAATTTTTGAAGCAAGTGAATATTGGCCAGTACCAGCTCTTGGAGTAATCGCTTCTAAATTACTTCAAGTTTATAAAAAACCGATTTTTCTTTTTAAGCAAGGAGAAACAGAAAGTGTTGGTTCGGCTAGATTACCAAAGCCAGTCGATGGAGTAGCTGCCATGGCATCTTGTAAAAAACTTTTAGAAGTTTATGGTGGGCATGCGCCAGCTTGTGGTTGTCGACTTAAGAATAAAAATTTAGATAAATTTAAAAAAGGCTTAGAAAAGTATTTTTCTAAAAATTTATGCAAAAAATAATTGTTTATACAGATGGTGCTTCGCGCGGGAATCCTGGACCAGCATCGATTGGCGTTGCTGTGCACGACAATAAAGGAAGTATTTTAAAAAAATATTCTCAAACGATTGGTGAAACTACTAATAACGACGCCGAATATCAGGCAGTAGTTTTTGCCTTAAAAAAGATGAAAATTCTTTTTGGAAAGAAGAATGTAAAAAAATATGAAATTTTAGTAAGATCAGATTCCCAACTTTTAGTATCGCAATTGACTGGGAAGTATAAGCTTAAAGATGCGAATATTCAAAAATTATTTATCCAGATTTGGAATCTTAAAACTGATTACAGTAAAGTTGATTTTGAACATATTCCTAGAGAGCAAAATAAATTGGCTGATGAATTAGCCAACGAGGCATTGGACGCTGATTGCTCAAATAGCAAATTGCTTTGATCAAATTCTTATAGTATTATTCTTGTTTTATATAATCAATTATGAAATATATTAAATCCGTTGACAAAAATTGGATTGAGAAAAAAGGATATAGTAAGAAGATATTTTTTGATGAAAATGATTTAAATTTTCCAGGATCTTTAGTCCAGCAGATTAAAATTAAAGCTGGTGAAACTGCTGGAGTTCATTATCATAAGAAGCAAACAGAAATTTTTTATTTCTTCAATGGTAATGGATATTTTATTGTGAACGGCAAAAGAATAGATTTGGAAGAAGGAGATACTTTAGTGATCGAACCTAATGATAAGCATTCTGTTGTGAATGAAGGAGAGGAAGATTTTATTTATATAGCATTTAAATTAAATTATCATCCAGAAGATAGTTATTGGGAATAAGGAGAATTTGTTATAAAAATCCAGAACTATTACCTGTTATTGTATAATAGGTTTTTATTATAAGTTTGAAAAATTTGACATTGTATATATCTTTGCTATAATATACTTATTCAAGTAGGCGAAACAATCGCTCTATGTTAGTGCTTCGCGTTAATATGGAGAGGAAGGTCCGAACACCCAGTCATTGTTTGTTGATGACACAGGTAGCGGGTAACGCCCGTCGTCCGTGAGGATAGAGGTGCGAACAGTGACGTTCTAAGCCGAAAGGCAAAGAACGCCGGATTTTCCGGCGAACCTTTGAGGAGACTCAAAGGGTGAAACGGCTAAATCCTTACCCGGGTGCAAGAGCAAACATAGTAGCTCGCAAGAGTCAAGGGGTAATCCTTGGCCCAGATAAATGATTGTTTAAAACAGAATTCGGCCTATAGCCTGCTCGAATATCAAAGAACAACTCTTACGAGCTGTTTTTTGATGGAAAATTTAATTATTAAAAAAAGCGAGCGCTATGCGCCCGCAGAGATAGGTTAAGGAAGAAGATCTTATTCAGCTTGGAGATCAACTTTTGCTTCTATTAAAAGATTCATAAACTGCGTAGCAGTCCATTCTCTTGTCCCGTCCATGACGATTGCCTTGGGATTATCAATCAGCCACTCATCATGTAGAACTTCTAGATCTCTTAAATACTGGATAGGAATAGTAGTCTCTTCAGAGCGACCTCGTGCTTCTAGCCGTTCCAAGCAGACTTCTGCTGGCGTTCGTAGATAGACGATTCTGTCCGGCTCTGTACACCAATTGCTTTCCAGCCAATCCCACAGCTTGCAGTAAAGCTGCCATTCCGTCTTCTTCATCAGTCCGGATTGATAGCAATTCTTGGCAAACACGTATCGATCACAATAGATCGATCGCTCAAGAACCACATTGCGGTGATCAATTAAGGCGAGAACTTCAGTCCAGGTTTTTGCGCGTGTAGTAAACGCGGCAAGCTGAAAGGTGAAGGCCCAGCGATTCATGTCTTTATAGAACAAATCAAGTAGATTTTCTTCGAAATCTTGTTGCCATGCTCCAACTGGTTCTTCCACGAACCCAAACAATTTCGATTCCGCCAATCGCCGCCCCACTGTGCTCTTACCTGCTGCAATGTTTCCTTCGAAAAGAATCATAGTTCTCTTCTCCTTCATTCTTCCTCCTTATTCCGAATTTAATGTACAATTAAATAGTAAAGACGATTCTTTAAATCGTCCTCCCTAATTATTTTATCTTATGCTATTAAAAAACCGAGGTCAAGCTAGTTATTCTAAGAAAGTAAATTTTCGTTTGTAATATTAGTTGAAAAATATTAAAATACTTAATATTACAAGATAAAAACATTATGAAAGAGATTCCAAATTTAGGAAAAAATTTAGTTATTGAAGTAAATGGCAAAAAGTTTGCCAGAATTCCTATTAAGACGCATGTTATAACCCCGGAAGATAATCTTGATGAGGTTATTAAAAAATATTTAAAGAATTTTTTAGAAAAAGATGATATTGTTTTTGTAGCTGAAAAGATAATTGCTATTTTACAAAATAGGGCTTATCCTTTAGTAGAAATAAAAAAAACAAAGCCAGCCATTTTTTTAAGCAAATTTGTTTCTAAAAAGCCGGGAGGTATTGGTTTAGCAATGCCCGAGACAATGCAAGTAGCTATTGAAGAAGTAGGATTTTTTAGAATCTTTTTGGCATTAGTAGGTGCTGCCATAACAAAACCTCTGGGAATCAAGGGTCTTTTTTATATCATAGCAGGAGATGGGGCTCGGGCGGTTGACGGTCCTACACCGAATACAATTCCACCCTATAACCAATACGTTGTGAAAGGACCAGAAAAGCCCAAGAAAGTTGCGGAACATATTGCTAGTATTATAGGGAGGCCAGTAGTTATTGTTGATGCTAATGATAGGGGAATACGAATATTAGGGACCAGTAAATCGTTTACTATGAGTAAAAAAATATTTCAGAGAATTCTAAAAGATAATCCTTTAGGACAAAGTTCTGAATCTACGCCAATAGGTATTCTTAGGATTTTGAATAATAATTAAATTAAAAAAATGCAGGCACGCTATGCGTACCTGCTATGATTTTTGTACTTTCCCCGATCTATGATTCTTAGAATTTCCGTCCTCCTTCGTTCAGGTGCTCGGTGAGCTTCCTAAGAGATCGGACTTCAGTCAAGAGCCCCATTATAATATCGGGCAAGTGATTTCTGAGAGCGTCTTCAGGCCTTAACAACAGTTCATGCTTATCCAGTGCGGCAACACGGATAGTTTCTCCTGCAAGATACCACTCCGACACAAAAGAATCGCGAGTACTATCCCAGAAGCGAACATCGGCTTCCTTGTTATTATCCATAGTCCTTCGTACGATTCCTAGCACTGGTTCTTCTTCTTTTCTAAGTGCTACTACCAGCCAATTTAACATTGATCCTCCCCTTTTTGTTCATAGATATTTACACGCTATCAAAAAGGTAATAAGAAGTCAATTATTTAGTTTGTAAAGCCAAAGAAAAAATACTAAAATATTTAAATGATTAAAAAAATTCTTAATACAGAAACTAATAAAATTCCAGTGGCTGCTTTTGTCCTTGGAATTGCTAGTTTAGGGAGTGCTCTTCTTGGATTTTTTAGAGATAGGTTGTTGGCAGGAAATTTTGGAGCAGGGGATGATTTAGATATATATTATACTGCCTTTAGAATTCCTGACTTTATTAACATGGTTTTAATTATGGGAGCAGTTTCTGCTGCCATTATTCCGATTTTTACTCTTTATTTACACAAAGACAAAGAAGAAGCTAAACAATTTTTAACTAGTCTTCTTAATTTATTTATGATTGTTTTTATTGTAGTTTCTCTTTTCTTATTTGTCTTTGCGCCTCAATTAATTTCTTTAATAGCTCCAGGATTTGGGATAGAGAAAAAAGAAACAACTGTTTTACTTACGCGAATTATGTTTTTGAGTCCAATTCTATTAGGAATGAGTAATATTATAAGTGGAATATTGCAAGTGTTTTCTCGTTTTTTAGTAACTGCCATAGCTCCAATAACATATAATTTAGGAATTATCTTCGGTATCCTGGTTTTTGTGCCCAAAATGGGCTTAACAGGATTAGCTTGGGGAGTGGCTTTAGGTGCAGGATTACACTTAATCATTCAACTACCTATTTTCTTTTTATTAGGATTTCGTTTGTTTAACAAATTTACCATATTTCACCCAGGGGTTAAAAAAGTTTTTAAATTGATGTTGCCTCGCTCACTAGGCATTGCCGCATCCCAGATTAATTTAATGGTTATGACTGCTATTGGCTCTACTTTAGCTATTGGTTCCATCGCTGTTTTTAGCTTAGCTAATAATCTTAGTCGTAGCCTACTTATTCTTTTAGCAGTGCCTTTTTCTACAGCAGCATTTCCCGCTTTGTCGTCAACTTTTTCACAAGGGAAAAGGCAAGAATTTCTTAAGAAATTTTCTTTAAGCTTTCGTCTCCTTATATTCTTAATTATTCCCACAAGTGCTTTATTATTCATCTTAAGAGCACAAATAGTAAGAATTATTTATGGAACAGGTCGTTTTAGTTGGGCAGACACACGATTAACTAGTGCTTGTTTAGCCCTTTTTGCATTAAGCTTATTTGCTTACGGCTTGGGTCTTTTGTTATCAAAAGCGTTTTATGCAGCACAGGATACAAAAACACCGACATTAATAGGGTTAATAAGTATTGGTTTAAATATTGGCCTATGTTTTCTCTTCGTCCATTTTTTAAATAGTGTTAATTTTTTTAGTCGTTTAATTATAGATATTTTAAAACTAGAAGGATTAGATAGCGTAAGTATTGTTGGTCTGCCTTTAGCTTATTCCATCTCTGGTATTTTTCAATTTGTTTTGCTTTTCTGGTTTTTACATAAAAAACTTGGAGCAACCAAACAAAAAGAAATTTTACATACTGCTGGCAAAGCATTTTTAGCAACTATTCCAATGGTAGCAATTGTATATTTTTCTCTTAGATTATTTGACTTATTTTTAAAAACATCAACTTTCGGAGGTATCTTTTTTCAAACATTAAGCGCCGGACTTATTGCGTCTCTAACATATGTATTATTTTCTTTTTGGCTTCGATCTCCAGAAATACATTTATTTAAGAAATTTTTTAAGAATAAGGCTATTCAGAAGAAAATAGATAGATTCTAGTGTTATTAGGAACCATAGCTTGTTTAATTTTTATGATATGGGAATTTTTAAGAATTCCCTGTTTTATTTCAAATAATTCTGATAGAATAAACTATTATTATGAAACAGAAAATTAGAAATTTTGGAATAGTTGCCCATATTGATCATGGAAAATCAACTCTAGCTGATAGATTTTTAGAATTGACAGGAACTATTGAATCTAAAAAAATGAGACCTCAATTTTTAGATACAATGGATTTAGAACGGGAAAAAGGCATTACTATAAAGCTCCAGTCAGCTAGAATGGAATACAAAGGGTATATTCTTAATATGATAGATACTCCTGGTCATGTAGATTTTAATTATGAAGTATCAAGATCTTTAGCAGCCATTGAGGGAGTAATTCTTTTAGTTGATGCTCTAAAAGGCATTCAGGCTCAAACCCTAATGAATTTAGATCTGGCTAGGAAACAAGACTTAGTAATTATTCCAGTGATAAATAAGATTGATTTAGCAGGTAAAGACAACGAGCGAATTGAAGAAGTTTCTAAAGAGATAGCTAATCTTTTAGACATAGATAAAAAAGAAATTATTAAAATTTCTGCTAAACAGGGGACTGACATAGAGAAAGTTTTACAAGCTGTGATAGACAGAATTCCTGCACCAGGTATTGCAATTAGCGCTCCGTTACGAGCCTTAATTTTTGATTTTAAATATGATACCTTTCAGGGTGTTATTGCTCATATTAGAGTAATGGAAGGCAAGATACTCAAGGGGGATGAAATCTATTTAATTAATGCTAACACAAAGGCTCGAGCTAAAGAAATCGGATATCTTAAGCCTAATCGTTTTCCTCAGGGAGAGCTTAAAAGCGGAGAAATTGGTTATATAATTTTAGGGATTAAGGAATCAGAAAAAGCTAAAATTGGAGATACGGTTATAACATATGGGGATCAAGGGAAAATAGAAGCCTTAAAAGGGTATATGGAACCAAAGCCCGTTGTTTTTGTTGGTCTTTTTCCTGAAAATCCTAATAATTGGTCTTTATTGAGGGAAGCACTTTTAAAACTAAAATTAAATGATCCATCTTTAAATTTTAAACCTGAATCGAAATCAGCATTTGGAAGAGGTTTTCATTGTGGATTTTTAGGACTTTTGCATGTGGAAATCGTTGTGGAACGACTAAGCCGTGAGTTCAATCTAAGTTTGATGACTACTAGTCCGTCTGTTTGTTATAGAGTTTTAGATTCTTCTGGAGAAGAGAGATTAATCTGTTCTGTGATGGATTGGCCGGAACCATCTAAAATCAAGAAAATTTATGAACAATTTTGTGAGTTGAAGGTAATTGTGCCTATTAGATTTTTAGGCAAAGCAACTGAATTAGTAGAACACAGACAGCCCAATATTACTCATTTAAGCACTGATAAAGCTTTAATAATTTGCGAAATGCCTTTTAGGGAAATAATGGCAAATCTTTACGATAAGATAAAAAGCAACACCCAAGGCTTCGGTTCAATGGATTATAAGTTTTTAGATTGGCGAGAAGCTGATTTAATAAAGCTTGAAATTTTAGTTTTAGGTAATCCAGAGAATTCTCTTTCTAGAATCGTTCCTTCAGGTAGTGCGTATCAAGAGGGAAAGGCAATGGTAGAAAAATTAAAAAAGGTTTTCCCTTCTCAGCTTTTTAGCGTGCCATTACAGGCAAGAGTGAATGGATCTATTATTGCCAGGCAAACAGTAAGTGCAAAAAGAAAGGATGTTATTGCATCTCTATACGGAGGCGATTATACGCGTAAAAGAAAGCTTTTAGAACAGCAGAAAAAGGGCAAGAAAAAGTTGAAGTCACGGGGTCAATTAAAAATCCCCCAAGAGGTTTTTTGGAAGATGATGAGGTAGATCCAATTTGAAAAATTTCTAAATTAACGGTATCATCTAAATAGGAAGGATAGCGTAAAGCTAAACATCATGCTTACCACTATTAAGATAACCAAAATTGCCCAAATTAATCTTATTGTTTTTTCTTTTTTCATTTCTTATAATTAAACTATATTATTCTTTATGATAACAAAAAAAAGAAGATACAAAAAGGGGAATAAGCAGGATAAAGTATTAATGGGCTTATTAATCTTTTTGGATGTTTTAATTATTGGTTTTTTAGTTTTTGGTAACTTGAAACTTTATGCTGAGAATAAGACTATTAGCAAGCAATATTTAAATATTAATAAAGAGTTAGAAGAATTAGCAGAAAAGAACGAAGAATTACAAGAATTATTCTCTTTTGTTTCTGAAGAAGAGTACATAGAGAGGATTTTAAGAGAAAAGGGGATGTATAAAAAAGCAGGAGAGGAAGTTGTGGTGATTACTAGAGATAATGCTCTAATAGATTCTGTCAAAGAATCCCAAAGCATAGAAACAGCTTCTGTCTGGGATAAAATTGCTGATTTTTTCAAACAGATTTTTAAGCTATAGCTTCGCGAGAGTAGTTTAGTGGCAAAACGGTTCCTTCCCAAGGAATAAATGGGGGTTCGATTCCCCTCTCTCGCTTTGCCGATGTAGCTCAGTGGCTAGAGCGACTCTCCCGTAAAGAGTAGGCCGTCGGTTCAAATCCGACCATCGGCTTGGGTAATTGCAAATATGAAAAAAGAAATTTCAATTAATATAGAAAAGATTCATCATAAACTCCATCATCTGATGGACTGTCTTTGAATTTGAAGAGAAGAAGAAAGACTTTAAAAGAATAGAGAAATATTTGAAAGAGACATTAGAGTGGGATGATAAAAAGGATCTTATTCAATATAATCAGAAGTTTAGTAGATTACAGGAAGAAATTACAGAATGGCAAAAGCTAGAACAAGAGTTTAAGGATTTAGAAGAATTAATTAGCGTTGCAGATAAAGACATAAAGCTTCGAGATGAAATTGAAGAATTAAAGTCACAATTTTGGGAGAAATTAGAGAAAAAAGAAATAGAAATTTTTCTTTCCGGGACTTACGATAAAAATAATGCTATTCTAAGCATTAAAGCTGGAGCAGGAGGAAAAGATGCCCAAGATTGGGCAAATATTTTATTTAGAATGTATCAAAGATATTCCGAGCGTAAAGGATTCAAGAGTAGGATTTTATCACAAAGTTTTAGCGACATGGGCCCAGAGGGAAGAGTCGGCATTAAGGAGGCAATATTGGAAGTTAAAGGGAAGATGGCATATGGTTTTTTAAAAGGAGAAAATGGAGTTCATCGTTTAGTAAGAATTTCTCCATTCTCTGCCAAAGATCTTCGTCATACTTCATTTGCTAGAATAGAAGTTCTGCCTCAATTACCAAAAGCAGCAGAACAAGAGTTGAACATTAAAGAAGAGGACTTGAGGGTTGATACTTATAGAGCATCAGGTCCAGGCGGACAATATGTTAACAAGAGAGAATCAGCAATAAGAATTACTCATTTACCCACAAATATTGTTGTTAATTGCCAAGCAGAAAGAACTCAAGGACTTAATCGAAGTAAAGCAATGGAAATGTTGAGGGCTAAGCTTATACAAATAAAAGAGAAGGAAGATAAAAAAAGAATTGAAAAAGTTAAAGGCAAAACAGCAAGCCCAGAATGGGGGAATCAAATTCGTTCTTACGTTTTTTATCCCTATAAAATGGTAAAAGATCATCGAACTAAAGTAGAGACTAAGCAATTAGAAGAAGTTTTAGACGGTGATTTAGATCAATTTATAAAAGCAGAAATTCAATTAATATGATAATTTTTGAAACAGTTAGTAAAATTTATATCCCTAAGACCGTTGCTTTAAAAAATGTAAGTTTTGAAATTCAAGATAATGAATTTATTTCTATAGTTGGTAAATCTGGGGCTGGAAAAACAACTTTGATAAAGCTTTTACTTCGCGAAGAGCCAGTAACAAACGGAAAAATATTTTTTAGAGAAAAAAATATTGCTACCATTAAACCAAGGAATTTGCCTGTTTTTCGCCGAAAGATCGGAGCTATTTTTCAAGATTATCGCCTTTTACCTCATAAAACTGTTTTTGAAAACGTAGCTTATGCAATGGAAGTAATGGGAGGTACTGACTATGAGGTTTTCCGAGATGTGCCTAAAATTTTGAGAATTGTTGGATTAGAAGATAGAGGGAATAATTTTCCTCGTGAGCTTTCTGGGGGAGAGAAGCAGCGCACAGCTATTGCACGGGCTTTAGCAATTAGGCCTCAGTTAATTATTGCTGATGAGCCAACTGGAAACCTTGACCCGTATCACAGTAAGGATATAATACATTTACTTGAAAAAATAAACGATTTAGGAACAACTGTTATTTTGTCTACGCATGATAAGGCGGTTATTAATGGCCTAAAAAGGAGAGTCGTAACATTGAGTAATGGAGAAATTGTTCGAGACGAACAAAGAGGTAGATTTATATTATAATGTTTACTTATCTACGAAGAACAACTCGTTTTGGATGGTATAATTTTTGGAGAGGTGGCAGCTTAAGCTTAGCCACGGTTTTTGTTTTAATAGTGACTATTAGCTTGATGGCTTCGCTTCTCATTGCTCAAGGAGGAGTAAAGCATTTAATTGTTCAAATACAAGACAAAATAGATATTAGCGTTTATCTTAAATCTGACTTGACCCAAGAAGAAGTTTTAAAGACGCAAGAAAAGTTAAGCGATATGCCAGAAGTGCAAACAGTAATTATGGTTTCTAAAGAAGATGCTTTAATTGAATTTAAGGAGAAACATAAAAATGATCCTGTTCTTTTAGAATCGCTAGAAATCGTAGGAGTAAATCCTTTTTACGGTTCGTTAAATATTAGAGCCACAACTCCAGATCAATATGCCGCAATTCTTACAGTTCTTAACAGTTCAGCCATGGAAAATGTAGTTCATAAGGTAGATTATGTGGAAAAAAAGACAGTCATTGAAAGACTTTCCAAATTTATTTCTAATGTTAATGCCTTTGGCCTTTTTTTAGCGATTGCCTTAGGTGTTGTAGCAATTTTAGTAACTTTTAATACTATTAGGGTAGCAATTTATGATTCTAGTAAGGAAATCTCGATTATGCGATTAGTGGGCGCTTCAAATAGTTTTATTAGAGGACCATTTATTGTACAAGGAATTATTGCAGGTACTATAGCTGCTACTATATCTTTTTTGATCTTATTCTTAGTTACCTATTTCTCAGGAGATAGGGTAGAATCGATTACTAATGGATTTAATTTATTTAGCTGGTTCGGTGCTCGTGCGATCGGACTATTCTTTCTTCAGCTAGCTACAGGAATTGTTCTTGGTGTTGTTTCTTCTCTTGTAGCGATTAGGAAATACTTAACAGTATAATTCAATATTAAAATTTTATATTCGGAGGTCGTCTAATGGTAGGACACCAGGTTCTGGCCCTGGCAATTGGGGTTCGAGTCCCTGCCTCCGAGCTAGTATCTAGAAACCCTTTAGCCATAAGGGTTTTTAAGTAAGCTTGACATCTAATACATATATTGTAGGATGATTAAGAAAAGGAGGTACTTAAGATGACAGACGAGAAGAAGGGTGTCCTCACGATTCCCGAAATTCCCCCGACAGAGGTACGTGTAGCTGAAGATGGTTCGATTGTGGGGTTTCAAGACTACATGGATTGGAACTGCACGATCGTCCCGGGCATGAACATCCGCCACAATCCAGGGGCAGAGGGCGATGATCCTGTTTGGAGGGTCTTCGAGATGGATCCTGAGCATGGAGGAGGGCTTGATGGGAGAGGGGACACGCTAGAAGTCGCTCTCCAGACTTCAGGGTTGCATCTCAATCTCCACGCACGATACTTGAGGCTATTCGATCTCAAGAACCCAAAACGCTGGCAACTCGCCAAGATCCTAGGAGGTCGAGCGGCGAACTTCAAGATCATCCACAAGTAGTCTAGCATCCTGAGTAACGGTGAGTGGTCAAACCCCTCACCGTTTCTTTTTAGGAAATGGATATCATTAAGTGGTACTAAAAGCTCAAAAATCATTCTATACATAGCCATATTCTTCCATTTTTATCCCCATTTCCACCCAATCAAGAGTTCTAAAGTCGTTGCGTAGTCCGAGCCAATTCGTGCTAGCACGAGAAGCGTTCGAATCCCAGACCCGGAGCAGGCATGTGCTTGGTTCAAGCGACCGAGAAACCCTGTATTATCAACGTTCCTCAAGGTCAATTTTATGAATAATTAAAGCATCCCGATAGGACTCGAATTAGGTTCTAGACCGAGAGGGGTTGAAGTCCGAGACGAATAGATTTTTTCTAATTTTTTGGTAAGATAAATTAATGGAAATAAACTCTCAAAAAGGAAATACACTAACAGTCGTGCTTATTGTCACAATAATCGTTGTTTTGGGTTTATATACTGTAGCAATAACAAGCTTTAATTCAGCTAAAAAAGCTGAGCAGGGGGTAGCCCCTACTGAAATATTAGAATCAGAAGAAGATATAGGTCCGTGCCAAAACGAGTGCTCTGTATTTGGGCTACAAGAATGCATAGGTGAACAAGATTTCCATATTTGTAGTCATGATGTTAATGAATGCTTAATATGGAGCCCTGATATCTCTTGCCCCCTAGAAACTAAATGTCTTGGTGGGATTTGCACGATAGAAAACGCAGAAGGGTCGACAAGGGAACCAATAGAGGATTTTCACCAGTGTAGTGCTGGGTTGTGTTGCGACTTTAACACTCGTAAATTTAAGACTTCTAATTATGTGTGTCACAATAAAGCAGGGATAGAATATGGCTGTCCATGGGGAACTGATGAAGGAAATGATGTGGGCATTAGGTATCAAGATAGATATTGCTCAGGAGATTCTGCGGATTGTATAGGAAAATTAAAGTTGCGTGATTGGCAGGTTTATAAGAGTTGTTCTATGGATGAGGCTTGTGAAAATGGGAAGTGTGCAAGCATAGAAACATGCCAATCAGAATGTCCTACAAGCGGAATTAAACAATGCTTTGGTAATGGATACAAAACATGTGAAGATAATAATGGTGACGGTTGTTTAGAGTGGTCATCTGTAGCAAGTTGTGGTTCGGATAAAATCTGTACAGGTGGTGAGTGTGTAGATGAGTTACTAGAAGAGTGTGATTCTTATGTCCAGGTTAGCGATACAATCATTTTTAGAGAAAAATATTCAGGTGAGATTTTAAGCGAGGGAAATATACTTTATGATAAATTCAGGGAACAATTTTATCAAACCCATGAAGATAGATATGATTTTATTATTCTATTTCCTACAGACGGAATGCAATCAATGGGCTTGCGCTCTCATGCTATTAAAGTGAATCACGATATAAGCGGAATAGGATCATCTTTGGCTCGATCAGATCTATATTCTAATAAACTAAAAAGTATGGCCATGATGAATTTTTATCAAATGTGGTCTCTCTTAGACTCAGAACTACATAAAGACTTATTAGATAGTATAGTTCACGAGATTGGACATCATTGGTGCTGCTATCTTGAAGAGGTTATTCCATCTTCGGAAATCTTACATTGGCCCTATAATGTTGATTTGTTTAATGGAGACACAGATTATCTTGATGTGATGACATATAATAGTTGGATTAGAAATGATTCACAGGAGACTTGTGTGTATGAGGCCTTACCTCTTTTTCCTAAGAATCGTAGTTTTTCAAATCTTACATTATATCTAATGGGTTTGATTCCAGAGAAAGAAGTTGGGCCAATTTATCTGCATGAATTCGAGGAAACAGATGATCCACTTTATAATAAGTGGGGGCCTACTTGTTTTGACGAACATGAATTCACCGATACAAAAAAAGTGGCTATTTCAGATATCGTTGAGGCGCACGGAGAAAGAATTCCTAAGTATGAAGAAAGTCAAAAGGATTTTACGATAGCCTTTATCATATTAACGGACAAAGATATGGATATATCGTCAGAATTTATTGATTATGTTGATCAGTATAAAGAAGCCCTGCCAGAAGCTTGGTGTGAGGCGACTAATGGTAAGTCGGAGATTTCATTTTAACAGTTAGAGCTCAAAAATCGTCTTAAACATATCCACATTCTTCCATTTTTATCCCTATTTCTACCCAATCAAGAGTTTCAAAATTATTATATCTGCGAGCAGATAGGATCTAGACCGAGAGGGGTTCGAGTCCCTGTCTCCGAGCATTCAAAATAACCGTTTATTTATGCGGTTATTTTTGATAGGGATCGTGGACGCTAGAACTTTTTAATGATAAAATTCAATCATGAAAGATATAGCTCAAGTACAAAAAGATATTATTGATGAATTTGGCTCTAGAGCAACACGAGAAAGATATACTAGAACAGCCGAGCAAGGTTTTTGGGAGAGCGAGGAAATTCTCGTTAAGAAATACTTTAAACCAAATTCAATCATTCTTGATATTGGTTGCGGTAGTGGCAGAACGACTATTCCTCTGCTAAATATGGGTCACAATGTTATTGGCGTTGATATTACTCCTCAGATGATTGAAATTGCCAAGAAGGTAGCTAAAGCAAAAAGTTTAGATATAGATTATAGAGTAGGTGACGCAACAAATTTGGAATTCCAAGATAATTATTTTGATAATGCTATATTCGCAAATAATGGCTGGGTACAAATTCCGAGTAAAGAGAAAAGACAAAAAGCTTTAAATGAAATTTATAGAGTTTTAAAACCAAGTGGTATCTATATTTTCACAGCACACAAAAGATATTATTCTGGTTTTTATTTTTTATTTTGGGTCAAACAATGGTTCAGGTTTTATATTCTAAGGCCATTAGGAATAAAAATTGAAGAGATTGATTTTGGTGATAGATATTTTAGAAGACAAGTAAATGGGAAAAAGATAAACCAAAAACAATATATTCATATAGCCAGTATCAAAGAAGTTAGAAAACAGATCAAAAAATCTGGATTCAAACTAATTAAAGCAATAAGAATGGGAGAAGTTTCAAGAGATGATGCTGTTTCTCAAAGAGCCTCTTTATCTAAAAGAGAAAAGAGCGAAAAAACACCAATATTTTATATTTGTGAGAAATAAATAGAATATATAATTGTTAGATTGTAATAAAACGAGTTCTAATGCTATCTAGTCAACGGAGCTAAATCAGGAATATAAATCTCTCCAGCTTCCATAATCTTGGTTCTAACGTTGTCCACTATGCGGAGCAGGCTAGTGAGACTGTTTGGGGGACCGAGAAGCCATATATTTTCAAGGTTTCTCGGAATCGGTTGGAGAAAAAATTCCCATGCCCCGTTATGGCATTGAATTTTTCCAAACAGAGACAAGTTCACCGATGAAGCGTTTTTTAATAAAGTAAGATATATGAAATATTTTCAAGCTGAAAAGTATAAATGGATTAGAGGAGAGGATTATAGAAAGAAGATTGTTTTAGAGAAATTAAAAGATAAGATAAATTTAGTAGAAGAAGTAATAATTGAACCCTTGGGTGATATACCTTTGCATAAACATCGGTTTACAAACGAAATCTTTTATATTTTAAAAGGCAATGGGGTATTAAAATTAAAAGATAAAGAAGTAGAGATTTTTCAAGGGGACTTAATTGAGATAGATAAAGAAGAACTACATGCTTTTAAAAATAAAGAGAATTTCCCCTTTAGAATGTTTTGTTTTAAGATTAATTTTAGGGAAGGAGACTCTTATTTAGGTTAGTTTCGTATAAGAATAGTTATAGACCTCTATAACTTATCTTATTAGTCTGACTGAGAGGCATTAAAAAATAATATGAAAATTGTAGTGACACAAAAATTTAAATTGTCAGAGGAAAGTATAAAAAAACTCAAGGCAATCGGTGAAGTTAAATTTTATAATGATTTGTCCAAGACACCGGAAGAATGGTTTGAGAGATGCAAAGACGCAGACATTATCTGTACAGGAAAATTTGGTTTTAAGTCTGAAAAGATATATGAATTAGAGAATAAATTTATTTCTGTCCCTTTTGTGGGTACGGGTTTTTTAGATTTAGAGCGTCTTAATAAAAAAAATATTACTGTATCACGTTCTCCGGGATGTAATCGAATTGCTGTATCAGAATGGATTGTAGGCATGATGTTTAATCTTTTACGGGAATTCCCAAAATATATTAATGTCACTAATTTGTCCCAGGGAGACATCCCGTCATCAATTTCTGGTTTAGCAGGAAAAAAGGTGACCGTACTTGGCAATGGAAATGTAGGCCATAGAGTCGGCAAGTTATGTCAATCCTTAGATATGTCAGTAGAATTTTTTGATAAAGGAGATGATCTTAAAAAAAGTGTTATAGATGCAGATGTAACAGTAAATACTTTAAATCTTAACCCCACAACTAATAATTTATTAAATAAAGACTTTTTTGAATCATTGAAGAGAGGATCGTTTTTTATCACAGTTACAAGTTCGAAGATATATAATATTGAGGCAATGATAGGGGCTCTTAATAAAAATATTTTGGCAGGGGCTGCAGATGATTTGGCAGGCATGCAAATTGGTGATATCCACGATTCTTTATACAGACGACTTGCAGAACACCCTAAAATTCTTGTAACCCCTCACATTTCTTATAAGACAGATAATAGTGATGTTAACTGTTCTAAAATGATGGTGGATAATGTGGAGGATTGGGCAAAAGGAAAGCCAGTTAATATTATTGAATGATTACATTTTAAAAACAGAATTTAACTTTATGGTACCGACGAAGACGATAAGGAACTTATCCCCCTAGGGCGACCGAGCCGGGTTCGAGTCGCAGCAGCGGAGCCAAATTGTATGTTCGGCGTTTGTTGCCTCTACGCCCCGCCGCCCCGCTCTCAAAGAGTAGGCCTCCAAAGAAAAGTTTTGTTTTTCTTTTAGAAGAAAAAATTGGCGCGCGCAAAATAAAAAATCGAAACAAGGAGGTATAACTATTCCTCGAAAAGTCATGCTTGGAATTGCGTCTGCGGTTGCAACAATTAGAGTATTACTCTCAAAAGGAAAGATTGGGCCTTTATTTTTATTTCTAATAGGAATATTTTTGGGTGTGCTTATTGGCAGGATATTTTTTGAAAGATTTAAATAGTAAGACTGGGTACTAAAACAAGGTTATTCGGACTAAGATAGCGTTTAATAAAGCATCTTTTACAGAATAGATATAGTAATCCTCTTTTAGGGGGTTTTTGCTTTAACTTCTTGCTGTACCTCCTCTGTTTTACTACTCATATAATTCTTGGTAGAATAATAAAAAAGGTCGATAGATAAATTAAATAATTTTAAAGAAATGAAAAAAATTATTAGTATTTTAATCGGGATAGGCGTTTTATTAAGTGTTGTCTTTATGCCTATTTTAACGATTGAAGCCCGACAGGCAGATGCTGTCTCTGCTGAAGAGTTAATTCAGTCTATAAAAGAAAAAATTGGAGAACTAACGCTACAAATAACCGCACTGTCAGAGGAGTTAGTTTCTTTGAAAAAAGCACAAGGAGAAGTGAAGGGAACAGTAAAAAAAATTAAAGGAATGGTGAGAATCACAAGACAATTATCGCGTGGAATGAGCAATGAAGAAGTAACATTATTACAAGAATTATTAGCAACAGATCCAGAAGTTTATCCTGAAGCACTGATTACAGGATATTTTGGTCCATTAACAGAGAGGGCCGTGAAAAGATTTCAGAAAAAGATGAGAGTTGAGTTAGCTGGCAGAGTTGGGCCAAAGACAATGTCTAAAATAAATGAGCTACTTGAAGAAGGAGTTGATCCTTCTGGCAAAATTCCTCCAGGGCTTTTAATTGCTCCTGGAATTGCAAGGAAGATTGGTTATACTCCGATGCCTCGCGAGGGGCGAGAACTTCCACCTGGTATTAAGAGGAGACTAAATAGAGAAGAAGACGTAGACGAGGAGGAGAAAGAGGAAGAAGACCAAACGCCTCCTGTAATTTCCGATGTCACAGCTACTAGCACAACTGCTACAACAACAAATATTACCTGGATTACTGATGAAGAGGCCGATAGTTTGGTTTGGTATGACACTGTTACGCCTCTTGTTATTTCAACTTCCACAGCAAGTGTAATTTTTGCTGATTTAACTTATGAGCACGATTTATTGCTTAGTAATTTAACAGCAAGTAGCACTTATTATTATTTAGTAGTTTCAGCTGACGAAGAAGATAATAAGGCTAAAAGCACAGAAGAGTCGTTTGTTACGTTATCTGCAGAATAATAGTGGAAATATTTGGATTTTAAAGCAAGGAGATGGGAAGACAAAAAGGAATCGCGATTTTGTATATGTGAAATTTAGTATCTAAATATACTCATTTTGTCCTCAGATAATGCTTTTAATGTTATTATGACAATGAGGAGTAGATATATTTTGTTGAAAAAATAATATAATTAATATAAGTAAAAGAAAATAATGGGAATAGGATGGCAAAACCAAAAGAGAATTAATAGAAAGCTAAAAAAAAGAAGGGCGAAAAAAGAATTAGGCAAAGGAAGTGTTAAGGGTAGAAAAAAATTAAAAAATTCTAAAAAATAGTAATATTATTGCCTAGAATATGAATTTTTAGTTTTTTGAGCTATTGAAGGATTGACTATTTATTAAAGAATATCTAGCATTAAGGTATAAAATAATAAAGGTCGATGA
>JAYENY010000013.1:0-35328 GCA_034722415.1 Patescibacteria group bacterium | reverse complement strand
GCGAGTTGCGACTTGCTAGCCTTGGCCTGTAGAGGATAAAGGATTAATCGAATCGTTAAAGTTAAAAGAATTATAGCTACTCCTAAATTATTTCCTGGCAAATAATAACAGAATAGAATTAAAATATTGAATAGTGGTCGCCACAGTATTATATGAAAAAAAGTAAGAAAAGAATTCATTGTTTAATTTCTATTTTTAATAATAATTTATCTATTACTTCTTCAATCTCTTTGAAAGAAGTTTCTTTGTTAATTCCTTTTAATGTGATTATTACAATATCTAGTCCTGGCTTAATTTCTTCTAATCTCTTTCGCATTATTTCTCTTATCCGCCTTTTAATTAAATTCCGCTCTGTGGCTTTCTTTGCAATTTTCGTGCTTACTACTATTCCTATCCTTGTATTCTCTAGTTTGTTCTCAATAACTTTTAGGAATAAAAAATCTTGCTTAAATCCTTTTCCTTCTTTGTGAGCCCTTTCAAAATCTTTTCTTTTTTTAAGGCGATGCTTTAAGGGTAACATCTTCTAGGCGCTTAATTTTTTCCTGCCCTTTTTTCTTCTTCTTTGCAAAACTCTCCTGCCGCTCTTTGTTCTAGAGCGAACCAAAAAACCATGAGTTTTCTTTCTTTTTCTTTTTTTTCGCTTAAATGTAATAGCCATCTCTCTAAATCAGAAGTTAATTATTTCGATTATTATTAGTTAGTATAAGCGGGAACAATGCTAAAGTCAAATAAAAATAATTCCTAAATTTTGTTGACTGTTTTTCCACGATTTATCCCCATTTTTTCAACAGTTATTTCTTTAACCCTTATTCCTACGTTGATTTGCCTTTCTAGAGAAGATAGCATAGTATAAAAATGAAACTTAATCTTACGCTAATGCCCATGACAAAGGAGGAGCTTTGGCAAGCAGTATTGTCAGAGATTCAACTTAATATCTCTCAGGCAAACTTTAGTACTTGGTTTAAAAATACCAACATACTTTCCAAAGAAAAGGGATCGTTGGTTGTTGCTGTTCCTAATAATTTCTCGAAAGAATGGCTTGAAAAAAAATATAATAAATTGATTTTAAAAGGATTGTTAAGCCTTAATGAAAGGGTAAAACATATAGAATACAAAATTGTAAGCGCTCCTTGTCCGCAATTCAGTGCCCCGACAAGAAAGACACAAACATCTGTTAGCCAACTAGAAATGGAGAGCTTAAGTCTTGATAAATATACAAATCTTAATCCTCGATATACTTTTGATAATTTCATAGTCGGATCATTTAACGAACTAGCCCATGCTGCTAGCTGTAAAATTGCTGAAAAGCCCGGGCTTGCCTATAATCCCTTCTTTATTTACGGAGGAGTAGGACTTGGCAAAACTCATCTTTTACAAGCGGTTGGTAATAAAATTAACGCAGGATCCGCTAAAAAGAAAATAAAGTACACTTCTGCAGAAAGATTTGTTTCAGGCATAATTAGTTCAATTAGAAATCAAACAATTGAACAATTTAAAAACTCTTATCGTGATTTCGATGTTTTAATAATTGATGATATTCAATTTTTATCTGGCAAAGAAAAAACTCAAGAAGAATTTTTCCATCTTTTTAATACTCTTTACGAATCTAATAAACAAATCATTATTTCGTCTGATAGACCACCAAAATCAATTTCCGCCCTCGAAGAACGACTTTGCTCAAGATTCGAAGGAGGAATGATTACTGATATTAGTAGTCCTGATTTCGAGAGTCGATTCGCTATTTTAAAACAAAAATCTCAAGAAAGAAAAATTGGATTAGAAGAATCTGTATTAGAATATGTTGCTGTTAATATACAAAAGAATATAAGGGAGCTTGAGGGAGCTCTGAAATCTTTGATTGCTTGGCGAGAATTACATAATCAAACTATTGATTTAGAAATGGCGAAAAAAATCCTAAAGAAAACAATACACCCTCAACCCAAGGGTCTTAATTTCCAAAAAATTATCAAAATAGTAGCTGAATTCTATAATCTCAAAGAAAAAGACTTATTTATGAATTCAAGAAAGAAAGAAATCGTAAAGCCCAGACAAGTAGCGATGTTTTTCTTAAGAGAAGAACTTAAAAGTTCATTTCCGTTCATCGGTAGCAAGTTTGGAGGCAAAGATCACACTACTGCTATCTACGCTTGTGAAAAAATTGCCAGAGAAATCAGAGAAAACGAACGAGTAGCAGAAGAAATAGCGGAAATAAAAGAAAAAATATATGCTTACTAAACAATTCTGTATTTCTAACCATTGATGAATAAATGAGTTGTGGAAAAACTGGGGACAAAAATAGGAAAAAACAAGGATAGACTGAGGAGAAAACAGCTGTTTAAAAAGACACCAAAACTATACACTTTTGCCTCAGCACTTATTAACAAAGTCATGGTCATCTTATTAAGCCTTTATCCCCATGACAAACCCTTTCAGTATAAGTGTTAACGGGTAAAAATAGAGAGATATTCCAATAGCTAATAATAACAATAAGTAATTTATTTAATATATTAATAATACAAATAATTAATCACTTAAAAAACAATTATGAAAATTATTATTCTAAAAGAAAAATTGATTAAGGGATTAAACGTTGTTGAAAGAATTATTGGGAAGAATTTAACACTCCCTATTCTAAACAATGTTTTAATTAGTGCTGAAGAAAATTCCCTTAAGCTTTCAGCTACTGATCTGGAATTAGGGATAAGCTATTGGGGGTTAGCAAAAGTTGAAGAAAAGGGAAAAATAACCATTCCTGCTAAAACGCTTTCCAGCTTTGTTTCTTTTCTAGACGAAGAAAAGGTAATTATAGAAACAAAAGAAAAAGTTTTATTTCTCAAGGGGGATAATTACAAAACTCAGATAAAGGGATTAGAAGCAAAGGATTATCCAATTATTCCTAGCGTTAAATCAGAAACTTGGCTTGAGTTAAATGCTAAGGTTTTCTGCGAAGGAGTAACGCAAGTTATAGATTTTTGCGCTCTTACACAAGTTCGGCCAGAACTTTCAGGAATATATCTTTCTTTTCAGAAGAATGTAGTTAAGGTTGTAAGTACTGATAGTTTTCGTTTAGCTGAAAAAACCATTGCCCTTGATAATCCAACGAATAATTTAACCTCGACTCAATCATTAATAATTCCAAGAAATGCAGCTAGAGAATTAATTAATATTTTTTCAGAGCAAGATAGAAAGATTAGATTTCATCTTTCTCCTAGTCAAATAATGGTAGAAAGCTACTTTTCGGAAACAAACAATCCTCAAGCAAGACTTGTTTCGCGCTTAATAGAAGGAGAATATCCTAATTACGAAGAAGTTATTCCCAAAGAATTTAAAACCCAGATTATTGTTTCAAAAGATGCCTTCTTGAATCAGATAAAAAGCGCTAGCTTATTTAGCGGAAGAACGAATGAGATAACTTTAGTAATAAATCCTAAAAAAGAAATTATAACAATATCTTCCCAAAATGTAGATTTGGGTGAAACAAACTCGAGCTTGGCTGCTAAGATAAAAGGAGAGGAAACAACAGCAAGCTTTAATTATAAGTTTCTTGCAGAGGGATTGGGACAGATAAAAACTAAAGAAGTTATCTTTGAGCTTAATGGACAAGATGGTCCAGGTGTTCTAAAGCCTACCGATGATCCAAGCTACATATATGTAATAATGCCAATTAAAGGAAATTAGTTATAGCCCTGTTTTTAATTAAATTCATAACGCGCATTTATTGGGAGTGCGCGTTTTGTTTTAAGATTAAATTATTTGTTATACAATAAAGAAAACAAATTAATGATAGCTATTGAAAAAAACATCTTTAATAACTAGACATGCTTCGTTGACCCCGAGGTTTTAATGATATAAAGTGAGGATAAGTATAGGATTTTCTAAAAAAAACACAAAATATTATAAATTATTATTTTTAACCTTAAAACATGGAAAAAACTCCAGAAAAAAGAGAATATCAAGCAACTGATATAGAGGAAATCAAAAAAAGATTAGCCGAAGATTTTGATATAGAGAAAATAGAAAATGTAGAGAAAGAAACAGAAGGGAAAGAAAGAGAAGAATCGAAGAGAGAAGAAGAGCAAATGATAAGAGAGAAATTAGAAAAGGAAGTAGATTTAATACAGTCGAGTACTCCACAATTACAAGACGAAGCTCAGGAAAAAGCTCAGAAGATTAAAGAGCTTGGCGCAGAGGGTAAATTAAGAGGACTTTTAGATCTTGCCCAAGCAAAAAGCCTTCCTTTTGCTGTTGCTGCTGCTAGGGCAATGGACGATCCCTATATCTTAGACGTTTTTCACGATCTCTTAATTAAAGAAGGATTTTATAAAAAGTTTAGTTAATAAAAAATAAATGCCATATTTAATTATTTCGATTCTAATTTTAGCCTTAGCAATACTGGCTGTGGTCTTGTTTTTCTATTTAAAAATTAAGAAGAAAGGGCAACTTTTAGGGAGCTTTGATATGGCTCTTTTTTTAGTGACTATGCCTAAATATGAGTTTAAGAAAGAAGAAATGATAGAGCAAGGAGAAAAGGTTTTAATTGGGCAAATGGAACAGATATTCAGCACGTTTTTAACGTTAAAGAGCCCAGGATTTTTTAAAAAAATTATTCATGGTTCTCCTTGTGTAGCCTTTGAAATAGCCTCTCAAGTTGGAGGATCAGACATCTCTTTTTATGTTGCTGTTCCTAATTTTTTGGAATCAGCTCTGGAAAAATATATTCAAGGCGTTTATCCAAGGGCTTTAGTTGAGAAAATTCCTCAGGACTACACCATTTTTGAACCAGGAGGAGCAACAGTTGGTTGTTATCTAAAATTAGCTAGCTCGGCTTTTTTCCCGATTAGCACTTACAAGAATTTAGAGAAAGATCCACTAGCTACGATAACAAATACTTTAAGTAAAATTTCTCCAGAAGAGGGAGCAGCAGTTCAAATAATTATTAAACCATCCACTCCTAAAAAATGGAAAAAAGCAGGGTATAAAGTTTTAAGTAAAATTAGAGAAGGAGAATCAATTAAAACAGCCTTATCCGAGTCAAATAGACATTGGTTTATTAATTTGTTAATGGAAATAAATGGGGCCATTATTACAGGTCAAAAAGGAAAAGAGAAACCAGATGAAGCAATTACTAAGACACCTGTGGTAGATGATGCAACCATTCAAGCTATTCAAGGCAAGGTTCAGAAACAAGTTTTTGATGTGAATATAAGGTTAATGTCTGCAGCTAAAGATAATACACGGGCTAAAGAAATTTTAACTCATTTAAAAGGAGCTTTTGGTCAATTCTCTGTTTATTCTATGAATAGCTTTAAAGCCGTAGAATTAAAAAAGAAAGGACTTAAAAAATTTATCTACGATTTTAGTTTTAGGAATTTCATCCCAGCCCAAGCTAATATTCTTAACATAGAAGAGCTGACTGGTATTTATCATTTTCCTACTCACTATATTGAAACCCCATATATTAAAACAGCTAAAACAGGAGCAGCTGCTCCGCCCGTTGAACTTCCTAAGAAGGGCTCGAATTTAATTGGTAAGGTTACGTTTAGAGGAGAAGAACAAGATGTTTATTTCCCTTCTAGAGAAGATAGGCGACGTCATTTCTATATCATTGGGCAAACAGGAACAGGAAAAACAAGTTTGTTACAAGAAATGATTAGGCAAGATATTGAAAATGGAGATGGAGTAGCAGTAATAGACCCTCACGGCGAATTAATCGAAGCGACAATGGCTAATATTCCTAAAGAACGGATAGAGGATGTTGTACTTTTTGAGCCGTTTGATCTGAGCCGACCAGTTGGATTAAATATGCTAGAATATGATACTCCAGAACAAAAAGATTTTGCTGTGCAGGAAATGATTTCTATTTTCCATAAGCTTTTTCCACCAGAGATCATTGGCCCCATGTTCGAACACTACATGAGAAATGCGATGCTGGCTTTAATGGCTGACGGTAGCGAACCCGGCACATTGGTTGAAATTCCTAGGATGTTTACGGATGAAAACTTTATGAAAGAAAGATTGAGCAGAGTTAAAGATCCAATAGTTAAAAGTTTTTGGCTAAAGGAATGGCAACAAACAACTGGAGCGACTCGTTCAGATATGTTGGGCTATGTTGTTTCAAAAGTTGGTCGCTTTATTGAGAACGAAATGATGAGAAATATTATTGGTCAATCACGCTCTGGTTTTGATCTGGAAAAGATCATGAATAAAAAGATGATATTTTTAGCCAACCTTTCAAAGGGATTAACTGGAGAGGTTAATAGCTCTTTACTCGGATTGATTTTAGTTTCTAAGCTACAAATGGCAGCGATGAAACGAGCTAAAACATTAGAAAAAGAAAGAGAGGATTTTTATCTCTATATTGATGAGTTCCAGAATTTTACAACAGATAGTATCGCTACTATTCTTTCTGAGGCGCGTAAATATAGGTTGAATTTAATTTTATCACACCAATATATTCCTCAATTAGAAGAAGAAATTAGAGATGCTGTTTTCGGGAATGTTGGAACACTGGGGGCCTTTAGAGTTGGAGCTGACGACGCGGAATTTTTAGAAAAACAATTTGAACCAGAATTTTCAAGATTTGATCTTGTTAATATAGATAATTTTAATTTAGTTATTAAGATGTTGATTAAAAACAAAGTTTCAAGCGCTTTTAGTTTTCAAACCATTATGCCTAAACAAGGGAATGCCAAACAGATAGAGGCAATTAAAAAGATTTCAAAATTAAAATATGGTAGAGAAAAAGGGCTTGTTGAGATGGAGATCAGCAAAAGATCGAACTTAAGCAATTCTTAATTTTATATCAAATTATGCGTAGTCCAGAAAAATTTGAACCACGATTAGAACCACAATCGAAAATGCCCCCAGAAAAAGAGAGAAAAGAAGAGAAAGGAAACGAGCTCACAAAAGAGCAAATTGAAATACTTGAAGATATGTCAATTGCGCCTTACGAAAAAATGGAACTTATTTTAGTTAAAGCAGGATTGAAATCTGCAACAAGTATTGAGTTAGCTAGTGATACTTGGAGAGAGCAAGAAGAATCAAAGAAAGTAGATAGAAAAAGACAACAAGACATAGAAAGAGCATTGGGAGAAGAGGGGTATGCTTACAAATCTTCTGATCCAGAGATTGAAAAAATAACAGTTGTTGAAGATGATATTCCAGAAGAAAAGATTAAGCCCGAGGATGAGATTTTTGAGGAAAGAGAGAAGATTGTCATTGAGATAGCTAGAAATCAGGAAGAATTAAGAGAGTATCTAAAAACGATAGAGGGCGGTTCTGACAAAGAATTAGGAAAGATGTATGGTTTTCCTGAGTCTGCGATTGAGGCTTATCTTAGAAGCGAAGATGATCCAGGAATTGTAATGAGCAGGAAAAATCTACCAGAGGATATAAGAAAGCAGGAATGGTCTTTATTTGCAACCTTTATGATGTCTAAAGATAAATGGGAAGAGGAATTGGAAGTTGTTAAGCAATGGTCAGAAACCGTAAACAGGATTAGTCCCGAAATCTATAAAGAATACATTGAGTATATGAAGAAAATGACAAATTTTTAGAATATAGAAATTATAATAATTTAAATTTATCATGCCCAACCCAGAAAAATTTGAAATAGAATTAGAACCAAAAATAGAAACAGAAGAGGAAAAAAATAAAGAAAAAGAAATTTTGTGGGATAAAAAAGCACAAGAGATAGAAGAAATAAGAGATAGAGAAGACCAACCCATTGATGAAAAGATAAAAGAAGTAATCATTGCTCTCCAGCTTTTAGATATTAATACAGAAGGATCCTGTGAAGGTCATGATAAGAAAGAGGGCGCAGCCGCGCCATGGGTTGATGTAGTGGCTTCTGGTCAACCGAAGAACAGGTTTATTGGTCAGGAAGAAGTTTTTCAGAGAGTAGCCGAAAAATACAATGTTTTAGCAGAAGATTTAAGAGAGAATAAAGATTACGAAGAATGGCTTAATGAAGCAATCAATGAAGCTTCTGACAATGGTGAAACAGAAGAATACAAAGAATGGCGGGAAATTAATGAGGTTCTCCAAGACAAAACGGAAAACATCTTGAAAGAGTTTTATCAATTTCAAGATATTAGCATGGAGAATAGGTTTGTAATTATTCCGATTGCTGAAGGTGGTTTTAGAATCGTTTGCGGAGAGAAAGATTATCAATTAACTGAAATTGATCGGAAAGAAATGAGCGAAGCAGAAAAGAAAGCATTTAGAAAAAGACTTACTCAAAATCAAGAGACAATGAAGAAATTCGGAAATTTTTTAAAAGGTCGCATTATATAATTATTAATTTCAAGAAATATGAACACATCAGAAAAATCATCATCAGAAAAAGGGAGGAATAAAGAGCGATTGGAAAAAAAGGTAGAAGCAATGACAGAAGAAGAGATTTTTGACGAATTAAGAAGCGAACAAGAAACCAGTTTATTTGAAAAATATTCAGAAAAAGAAGAATTTAGCGATGAGCTAACAGAAACTGTTGATAGACATCTTTCTCAAGAGGCTGACGAAGCGACAGAAGAATTTGCTATTATTTGGGCTAAAGAAAACCAAGACAGGATAAAACAAGAAAAAGGCGTAGACATGAAGAAATTAGACCTGTCTGCCAAATTGAAATGGTGCAAAGAAGAAGGAGGATTTGAGCAATTAAAAACAGAAGAGAAATATCAAGAACAGAACGACGAGATTAAAAATATACATACCCTTTTAAGTGATTTAAAGAGAGAGAATATTCCCGCAGATAGCGAGTTTTTAATTTTAAATAGATTAAATCGCAGAATAGAAAAAGCTGAAAAAGAACTAAAACAAGCTAAAAAACAGGGAAAAGACATAGAGGCCTCAGCCAAAGAAGGAGAAATAAGAGAATTATTACAAGCAACTCAAGAAATAAGCGAAAAGATTGCGAAAAGTGATTTAGGAAAGATTGCTGAAACAAAAGGATTAGAATCGGTAATTAAATCTGTTGGAGAAAAAGAAGATTATATTAGCGAAAGATTCTCTAAAGAAAGACACGATTATGCTGATAAAAACCTAGATGACGAGCTAGAGAGAATGGGAGGCGATAAGGGGTATTTAGGAATATTGGGCTATGAAATACGAACAAAAGGGTTTTTAATAAAAAAAACAACTATCACCAATAGCGAGGGAGTAGTTGTTCGTACGTTTCCTACCCCAGAAGGAGCGGCTCGATTTTTAAGAAAAAAAGGAGAACAGAAGGCAAGAGAGGACTTAGAAGAGCGACTTAAAAAAGAGATAGATGAAGATTGGGAAGGATTAAAAACAGCCGAAATTCAAAAAGCTATTCGTAAAGAAGTTAAAAGCATTGCTATTTCTCCAGAAAAAGCAGAAAAAGGAATTGAATCCCTATATCAAGAAGCACGAGAAAGACTAGTTGAAGAATTTAAAGAAAAGAAATTAAAAGAAGGAACTAAGACAGAGAAGAAAGAAGAGAAAGGCGCTGAGACAGAAAGCACAACAGAGGAAAAAGATGAAAAAGGAGAAACAACGGAATCTGTGGTGAAGATGATGAAGGATTTATTAAATAAGGAAGGGGATTTCGCTGGACTACAAGGGAATTGGGGATCAGACGGAGAGACTATAAGAAGATATTGTGAGAGCCAAGGGATTCCAGTAGATCAATTTGATTCTACAGAAGGCAAGATGCGTAAGAGAGGGATGATTTACGAAAAAAGAAAAGGCGTAAGATTAGCATCCTTTTTTGCAGAGCTTATATACCTATTAATGCAATCTGCTAAGCAAGGAGCAGCAAAATAAAAGAGTGATTAAAAATATGACGAATAACTTAATAAATAACGCAAGTTTAACCAAGTCTATTGGAGAAGCTAATATAGAGCAAGCAGACAAAGATCTTCTGCTTTCAAAACTACCAGACATGGATGAAGAAACAAGAATATCGCTTTTTAAAACTCTAAGCGAGATTCATCTTTTAGATATGGAGGAGGAACAAGCTAAAGAGAGAGTAAAAAAGAATTGGGTAGAATAAGAGTTAGTTTGAGAAACGACTAAGAGCAGCTTGCATAAATTGATTCCAAATCGGACCAGCTATGGTCACGCCCGGTTTTTTAGCTGTTGAGCTATTATCATTATTGCCAGTCCAAACGCCTGCCGCAATAGACCGAGTATATCCAATCGTCCAAGCGTCTCTATACCCGTCTGTAGTTCCTGTTTTAGCAGCTACCCAGTAATCAGGGAAAAAAAGCTTTGATCTTGGTCCGAACATTGGGGTTCGCGCAACATTGTCCGAAAGGATATCGTTTATAATTTCCGAAGACTCTTCGCTTAAAACTCGTCTTGGAGTTTTTTTGTTTTCTTCTATTATATTTCCATTACGATCTTCAATTTTTAATATACTTGTGTGAGGAATTTTTAGACCATTATTAGCAAATACTCCATAGGCAGAAACTAAATCTATTAGTTTTACTTCTCCCGCTCCCAAAACCAACGATGGCCCATAGAACGATGCTTTTTCATTTAATGTAGTAATACCTAAATCACGGGCCGTATCAAGACTATTAGCAATACCAGCGGCAGATAATAAAATTTTAATTGATGGTATATTCAAAGACTGAGCCAATGCTTGTCGCATAGTTACCGCACCCCTATATAATCCGTCATAATTCTCTGGGATATAGTCTTCATCGCCCCATTTACCAAAGTTTGTTTTTTCATCAATAAAAACACTCTCAGGAGTATATCCTTTTTCAAAAGCCGTAACATATACAAATGGCTTAAAAGCAGATCCAGGCTGTTGCCCTTGTCCATAAGTGGCTACATTAACTTGTGGTTCAAATTTACAATCAAGACCTGGAGTACAATTTTCTGGATAAACTTCAGCGAAATAATCTTTTGATCCTACCATAGCCAAAATTTCTCCATTATTAGGATCTATTGCCACTAATGAAGCATTAAAAGATCTATATGCCTTATTCCTTTCAACCCCCTCTTTAACCGCTTTCTCGGCAGCCTCCTGAAGCCCTAGATCGATAGTAGTATAAACCTTTAGCCCATGTTCTTTTAGAAAAGTGCTTCCATATTTTTGATATAGATAATTTTCAACATAAAGAATAAAATGAGCAGCTTTTTTAAATGTAAAATCAGGTTCAGAAAATTCAATTTTTTGTTCTTTAGCTTCTTCTGCCTGTTCTTTAGAAATATAGTTTTCTTCTGTCATTCTATCTAAAACATAATTTTTTCTGTTAAATAATCTTTCAGTATTCGGCCCATATGGGGAATAGAAACTTGGAGCACGTATGAGAGAGGCAAGGATAGCGGATTCAGCTAAGGTAATTTCTTCTAGAGGCTTGTCGAAATATGTATTATTAGCCTCTCCAATCCCATAAATATTTGGTCCAAATGATACTTGGTTAAGATACCATCCTATGATTTGTTCTTTGGAATAGCGCCTTTCAAGCTCTAGAGTTAGAACAGCTTCTCTAACCTTTCTTTGGACAGTTTTTTCGAGAGATAAAAAAGTCGAACGAATAAGTTGTTGGCTAATAGTAGAAGCGCCTTGAACAGGTTTCCTTAATTTTATATCAACTAAAATGGCTCGAACAATAGCTTGAAAATCTACCCCTTTATGGTTGTAAAAATTTGCATCTTCAGTTGCCAAGACAGCTTTAACTAGATGATCTGGCATGTTATGTAGCTCAACAGTTTCTCTCTTTTCTTCCCCGAAAATAGTTCTAAGTAAAACTTCTCCTGTGCGATCATATATTTTAGTTGGCATTATCTGTTCTCTTTCGTTAAACATTTCTGGTCTAGGGAGGTCTTTAGCGTAATAAATAAAAAGCCCTAATCCGATAAATCCAATTATTAATATAGAGAGTAAACATAAAAGCCCTAAAGCTCGCATAAAGCGCTTTAGTTTTGTCTTTTTATTATATGTTTGATGATGGTAATTTTTTGAAGGCATTTGGAATAGAGGAAAACCCCCCTTGCCACGCAAAGGGGGTCTTTATAATTATAATTCTTCTGTGCTCTCTTCTTCTGTGCTCTCTTCTTCTGTGCTCTCTTCTTCTGTGCTCTCTTCTTCTGTGCTCTCTTCTTCTTCGTTGGTTAAGGTTTCTAATTCTTTATCTTGATATTCCATAATATTAAATTTTTTAATTTTAATAGTAGATTATGAGCGACCTTTTCCACATATTGCCATTATATGGATATCGATATTTTTGTCAAGAGTTGCCTAACTTAGGCAGATAACTATAAGAAATTGCAAGCCCTAGAGCATCTGCCGCGTCATCTGGCCGAGGAATATCCTTGAGATTAAGTAAAATCTTTATCATTTCTTGTACTTGTTTTTTATCCGCTCTCCCGTATCCAACAATATTCATTTTTACCTGTAAAGGAGTAAATTCATGAACAGGAATTCCTTTTTTCGCTGCTGCCAAAAGAATTATTCCCTTAGATTGACTTACGGGAATTAAGGTTTTTGCATTTTTAAAAAAGAATAATTTTTCAACAGCTAAAACATCTGGCTTGTATTCTTTTATTAGCTTATTTATCTCATTAAAGATTTGATTTAAACGAATTTCAGGAGAATCTTTTGGAAATGTTTTAATACAACCACAGCCCAAGAATTTAATTTTTCCATTTGATTTATCTATTGCGCCAAATCCTGTAGTAGCTGTTCCAGGGTCTATTCCCAATATGATCATGATTTCGTATTAGAAAATATATCATGAACATCATCGTTTTCACTTAAAGAAGAAAGTAGTTTTTCTATAGCAAGCTTTTCTTTTTCATCAACGTTTATTTTTTCTTTTGCAACCCATCCCAATCTATTGGATTTTATATTTAAACCCTTTGTTTCTATCTTCTTTTTAACTTCTTCTAATTTACTTGGGTCAGCATAGATTTCTAATGAGTCGTTTTTCCACTCAATATCATCGGCACCTGCTTCAATAGCCATCATTTCTATTTTTTCCTTTTTTCTTTCTCCTGGATCTATGGTTATTATTCCCATATTTTTAAATTGCCATTTTACAGAGCCGCTTTCTGCTAATTTGGCATTGTGATGGATTAGAATTTGCTTTATTTCACCTAATGCGCGATTTCTATTACTAGTAATACCAAGAATAATTAAGGCGCTTTTAGCCGGGCCATAGGCTTCAAAACAGAATTCTTCAAGAGTTTCTCCTTCGAGTTCGCCAGTACCCTTTTTTATGGCTCTTTCAATGTTTTCATTAGGCATATTGGCTCTCTTAGCCTGCTCTATTGCCATTCTTAGTCCAGGATTCATACTTGGATCTCCTCCATTCTTTGACACAAGTGAAATAACGCGCGAAAGTTTAGAAAAAATTTTCCCTCGTTTTTTCGCTGCTGCTTCTTTGGTGTGTTGAACTGTTTTTGCGTGACTATGTCCTGACATAATTTATTTATTGAATAATTTTTTGGGAAGAAATTTTAATACTTCAGAATTTCTTATCAGAATTGTTCTTTTGGTAGTGTAAGACAATCCCTTATTGGGGTCGGTCTCAAAGCCCAAGTAAATACATTTAACATTCCTTTTGTTTAATTCTTTAACAGCTGGCTGAAGATCAGAATCAGAACTGGCGAGAATAGCTGTTTTTAATTCTCCGTCATAAGCCATTCTTGTCATATCAATGCCGATCCGTACATCCACTCCTTTTTCTTTAAAACTCACCCACTTTTTCCCTTGATTATTTATATTTATGTTTCCCCTCACTCTGCCAGCGAAAATAAATTCGAAACCCTGCTTTTCAAGGATTGTTTTCAGCATTCTTTGCTGTTCTATCAATCCCTTAGATTTCTTTTCTGTAAGAGGGTGTATAGTTATTTTTGCCGCGTAGAAAATTTTTTTGTCAATTTTTATTCCTTGTAATACTTCATCTAGTAGGCCTGAAAAATTATACTCGCACCATTTTAGCTTGTCTAATATTCTTTCTTCCTTTAAAACAGCTTCTAATTTTTTCTTGAAATTTTCTCCATCTATGAAAAGAGTGGTTTTCATCGTTCAAAAAACCCTACCGGACCTTAACGGCTGGGTAGGGCGTTTATATTAATAATATACTACCAGATTTTAATGGAGTCAAGTATTTTGTCCACAGAAATTTTTTATGCTTGAAAGTAGTCATGCTTTAGGAATAGAATAAATTATAACCTTTATCTTATCTTATCTTTTTTTTGTTTGATTTTCAACCAGAAAGCAAGAACAAGCATTGAAACAAATAAAGAGATGGCTGTGCCGATTATTAACAAAAAAGAGAAATTTGAATTATCAGAAACAGTAGAGACCATTTCTATGTCTTTTTCTTTTTTAATTTTTGTTTCAGCACTATTTTTTTGGCGCGGAGTGCCTCCTGCCTTTTGGCTGGTTTTCCAATTAGACGAATCTGATCCACTTAAAGATGGATCAATTCGTTCCATGGTTTTCTTGGTCTCATTGTTGCCCTCAAACCAACCTAAAAGGCAATTTATTTCATCAACTACTTCCCCTCTACTATTTAATAAAATTAGATGTTTGCCCTGATTATTTAGTCCCCCTTTATAAATTTGATCAGAAGAAACTTCTGGAACAGTTGTTTCATCAGTTCGTTCTAATAAAAAATACGAATGTTTTTTTATAACCCCAGATAATTCTATTATTGGACTATCGTCGTTCGCTTTTAAAATCCATCCGTTAAGAGAGATAGAGGAATCGGTTGGATTGTATAGCTCTATCCATTCATTTTGCCATTGTTCTTGTGTCCCCATCCAGGCAATTTCGTTTATAACAATATTTAAAGAAGCCGCTTGAGCATAGAAGGGGATGAAGAGAAGTAAAAAAATTTTAAGTAGTTTATTTCGCAAAAAGTTGACTTTTTTTAAAAAATCTCTTATAATCTGTTTAGTTAGTAAATAGAGCAAAGGAGGTCTTTAACAATGTCTCATAAGGAAAGGTTGTGGAAAGTCGTTGTTCCCCTTTTTTTAGGAGGAGCTATTGGCACAATGGTCGCCTTGAACATCAATAGTAATTTTTGGTGGCTGGGCATGCTGGCTGGAGGATTCGTAGGATATTTTTCCTATGACTTTAAGTCAGTGATTCAAGGATGGCGCAATTTTGGAGCAGAATTCAAGAAAGTAACTTGGGTCGAGAACAAATGCAAAATAGGTACATTCGGAGTAATGACCGTATCATTGGGAGGAGTAGGTTTCCTTTTGTCCTTTTTTCCTATTGTTCTAGAAGGATCTCGAACAGAAGATATTGTTTTCACAGCACTTATCCTGTTTTTCTTGTTGTTTGCAGTTGCGATGCTAGCAATTATGGGATATGTGTTAGAATTTGAACTTATCAAAGCCGCTGCTCCAGATCGCGTCCTGGTTTGGCTTGAGAGAGGTATGCCGAGAGCCGTGATTACTATTTCTCGCTTCTTGTTGATCAAAGTTCCAGGCTTCTTGTTGATCAAAGTTCCAGTCTCTTTCTATAAAGGAGTGCTCCGCTTCTTTGGGATGATATGGGAATTTCTACGATTTATCCATAGCGATTTGCGCTTATTGATTGGTTTTGACGCTATGTTAGGAACAGTGATTGGCTATTTCGGCAGGAATATCCTTATAGGAGGAATTTCTGCTATAATAGTTGGAGTAGGTTCCTATCTTCTGATTTATCGAAGATTGGTGCAACAAAACCAGAGCGCTGGTTAATCAACAACGTGGTCCTTAGTCCAACTAAGGGCCACCTTTATTTTTTAAAAAAGTTTTTTAGGGAATTTTTTGTTGAGATGCTTATACGCCTTGTTAGTGGCCATCCTCCCCTTAGAAGTTCTATTTATTAAACCAAGTTGTAAAAGATACGGCTCGTAAACTTCTAGAATATTATTTTCTTCTTCTGAGGCAGTAGCTGCTAATGCCTGTAATCCCACTGGCCCACCTTCGAATTTTTCTATAATAATTTCTAGAAGGTTTCTATCTTTGGGTTCAAGCCCCAATTCATCTATTTCCATTTCTCTTAACCCTAATTCAGTAATTTTTTCGTCAATTATTCCATCGCCCTCTATTTGAGCAAAATCTCTAATTCTTTTTAATAGTCGATTAGCTACGCGCGGAGTAAATCTAGAGCATTGACTAATAATTTCCACAGCAGGCTTATCTATCTCTGTTTTTAGAATGCCAGCTGATTTTTCTATAATTTCTTGAATATTTTTTTCTTTATAAAGATCTATTTGGAAAATAGCCCCAAAGCGACTTCTTAATGGAGAAGATAGTAGCCCAACTCTTGTTGTGGCTCCTATTAATGTAAAGCGAGGAAGCTCTATTTTTAATATTTTTGCCATTGGGCCAGTGCCAATAATAATATTTAAATTAAAATCTTCCATTGCAGGATAAATTGTTTCTTCACAAATTTTATTTAATCGATGTATTTCATCTATAAAAAGAACATCTCCATCAGAAAGAGATGTTAATATTGCTGCTAAATCTCCAGGTTTTTGGATTGATGGTCCCGATGTTACCCTTATATTCGTTCCAGCGGTTTGAGCAACTAGGTGAGAAAGAGTAGTTTTACCAAGGCCTGGTCCTCCGCAAAAAAGCAAATGATCAACTGCTTCCTTGCGTTCTTGAGCAGCTTGAAGCATTATCTGAATATTCCTTTTTATTTTTTCTTGGCCAATAAAACTTTCCCATTTCTTTGGTCTTAGGGTTTGATCAAGAAGGTATTCCTTTTCGGGGACAGGATCAATATTTGAAGGAGAGGAGTCCTGAGGGTCCGAAGAGGAGTTGTTTTGCTTGACAATCATTTCCTTTTTTAGTATAATAATAACATCCCTGGCTGATTAGGGGTTTTTCTTAGACCGGGTAAGCTGGCTTTGGCTGGGTTATTCCTCGGAAACATTCTGGTCTTTGTGGTTATGAAGATATTGCAGCCAGGGATTTTGTTGTTTTATTCGCCAGTTACCCGATCTATTTCTTCGATTGTGGTTATTCCTTTCAGAACCTTCATTAATCCGTCTTGACGCATATAAAGCGTTCCATTCTTAGAAATCAATTCTTTAATTTCAAAAATTGCTGGATTTTTTAAAATAAGTGCTTCCACTTCGTCTGTTATTAAAAATGTTTCAAAAATACCTACTCTTCCCTTGTATCCAGTAAAGTTACAGGCTTTACATCCTTTAATTTTTGGAAGGTTAATTTCTCCACTAATATCAATACCAGAAAGAATAGGCTTAGGAACATTATTAAGTTCCTTTTTTATTTTTTCTTTTTCTTCTGCTGTTGCGGGTCGTGAAACTGAGCATTCTTTACAAACCTTTCTAACTAATCGTTGGGCAACAACCATATTTATAGCAGGCCCAATATTAATAACATCAGCACCAATAGAAGTAAGCCTAGGAATTGCTCCTGCTGCGTCATTGGTGTGTAGGGTGGAAAATACTAAGTGTCCAGTAAGTGCTGCTTGGAGCGATATTTTAGCTGTTTCTATATCTCTTACCTCTCCAACAAGAATAACATCAGGATCTTGTCTAACAATGGAGCGAAGTCCGCTAGCGAAATCATACCCTTTTTTAGCGTCCACTTCTGTTTGAGAGGCTCCTTTCAATCGGTATTCTATCGGATCTTCAATAGTTATAATTTTAATTTCTGGTTTTTGAATATATTTTAAGAAAGCGTAAAGAGTTGTTGTTTTACCAGACCCTGTTGGACCAGTAATTATTATCATTCCGTTCGGCTTCTGGATTTCTTTTTTAAAAAGTTCCGCAAGATCGTTTCTTAATCCAAGTTCTTCAATGCTTTTAAGACTTTCTGGATTTAATATTCTCATTACTATAGATTCTCCGAAATCAGCTGGCAATGACGATGTTCTAATCTCAATAGCTTGGTCGGTTTTACCACTTAGCGGAAGAATAACTTCGAAATTTCCATCTTGTGGTTTATTGTGAACATTCAGCTTTAATCCTGCCAAGAGTTTAATGCGAGATAATAAGAAGCGATAAATATCATGGGGCAGGAAAATAACATCATGAAGCATTCCGTCTAATCTTATTCTCATTTTAACCTCTTTTTCTTGAGGCTCGAAATGAATATCAGACGCTGCAAAATATATAGCACCAGATAATATCACTTCTATCAGTTCTGTTACTTCTTGTTTTAGATTTTTTTCGATTTCTTTTTTAAAAGAGTCAATGGCAACAACCTTCTTTTTAATTGCTTCTGCTCTTTTTTTAGAAATTTGTATTTTACCTGTAAGGTCAATCATGATTAATAAAAGTTATGATAATATTTTAGTTAGCTTTGTTTTTACTATATTTATATCTTTTTCTTTAGTGTTGAAAATTATTCCTTTTCCTTTTCTATCTCCACAAAAATGGTCGGAGATTTTTCTAGTTGTATTATCGTTTGAAGAATAAAAAACTCCTCCTATATTATTGTTTGGAATATTAGTTTCCCACAATAAGAGAAAAGAGGAAAAGCGAAAAAATTTATTTATTAACTGCTCTAGAACAAATTTTAAGTCTTTAGATGTGCTAGAAGAATTTTCAAAATCTTTCTTTGTTATATAAACAAATGGTAGCTGACTATTACCAAAGAGAGTTAACTTTCTTAATGCTATTTCTAAGAGTCGCGTCTTCCCTGATTTTTCTTTTGAATTGAAAAAATGTATTATTTTTTCGTAGCTAAGGTCAGATTTAGCTAGTTTAGAAATGATTTCTAGAGCTTCGTGGTTCAGTTCCTTTTTTTGCGAGAATTCTATTATTCCAGCTAAAAGCCAAGTCTTAATATTGTTGTTTGGTTCTTTGTGAAAAACATTAATTAATTTGGCTAATATAACGGCGATAGGTAAATCATTAAAAATTAAATTAATGTTCCCGAATTTATTATTCAACAACTTATTATCAAGGTTTAGAATCGGAGTTTGGTAAAAGAATTTAAAGTTTTTTTCATAAAAATCTTCCAAATCTTCTAGTCTTTCTATTCCAACCGTGATCAAAAGATCTGATTCTTTGCGTGCAGCGCTTCTTTCTTCTGGAGCAGTAAATTTTATGTCTTGTTTTTTAATTTTAGCGTTTTTAGAGGAAAGGAAAATGTTTAATATTTGATTTTCTTTTTCATAATATAATTCAGAAATTTCTTTGCCTTTTACAGATATAACAAATTCCTCCGGGATTGCTCTGGGAGGAAGTAGCGGAGAATATTTTTTTGGGATTTGTTCAGGAAAAAAATTTACAATTTTGCCCAAATTGTTTAATGTATAAGAAAGAGAAAGAGCCGATCCTAAACTATCGACCCCAGAATTCTTAGAAGTCAAAACAAAAACGCTTTGAGCATCGTCTATAAGTTTTTTGGCTTGGAATAATCCCTCCATGTTTTCTCAATTTAGCTTTTTACCTTATAAAAGTCAATGTTTAAAAAGTTAAGAACTACAAGCTTTCAAAAAACTCAAAAATTGGGCGAAAAATTAGCCCAAGATTTTTTAATATCTAAGAAAATAGAGAAAAAAGCGCTTGTAATTGGACTTGAGGGAGATTTGGGAGGTGGCAAAACAACCTTTGTCCAGGGGTTTGCCAAGGGCCTGGGAATAAAAGAAAAAATTCTTAGTCCGACATTTGTAATTCTAAAAAAGTTTAAAATTTTAAATGGGAGATTTGAAACCTTCTATCATATTGATTGTTATAGGATTGGAGGACCTAAGGATATTTTAGATTTAGGATTCAATGAAATAATTTCTAATTCTAAAAATATCGTTCTCATTGAGTGGGCTAATAAGATTAAAAAGATTTTACCTAAACAAGTAATAGTTTTGACATTTGAGTTTATTGACGAAAAAGTTAGAAAAATTATGTTAAAATAATGCCATGGATGAGAATAATAAAAAACTAGTAGTTATTGATGGAAATGCTCTTGTTCACAGAGCATTCCATGCGCTTCCTCCTATGTCTTCAAGCAGTGGAGAGCCAGTTAACGCAGTTTATGGTTTTTTACTGGTTTTTTTAAAGGCATTAAAGGATATACAACCAGATTTTGTGGTTGCTACCTTTGATTTAGCTGGCCCCACCTTTAGAAAGGATCTTTATAAAGAATATAAGGCCAAGAGAAAAAAGGCACCAGATGAACTTTATTCTCAACTTCCAATAATTAAAAATGTTCTTCGTGTTTTCGGAGTACCAATTTTTGAGAAGCAAGGATTTGAAGCAGATGATGTTATAGGCACAATTGCTAAGCTAGTTGAGAAACAGGAATCCTTGCCAAAAACAGAAACCATTATTGTAACAGGAGATCTTGACGCTTTGGCCTTGGTTAGCGACCAAACAAAAGTTTATACCTTAAAAAAGGGGCTTAAAGATATAGTTATATATAATAGGGATCTAGTTATGGACAGATACGATGGGTTGGCCCCTGATCAATTAGATGATTTCCGCGGACTAAGGGGAGATTCTTCAGATAATATACCAGGAGTTCCTGGTATAGGAGAAAAAACAGCTATTCAGTTATTAAAAGAATTTAAATCAATAGAAAATCTTTACTCAGAAATTGAGAAGGGTGGCGCCCCATTGGTTAGCGATAGAATTAGAGAAAAACTTAAAGAATTCAAGGAGCAAGCCTTTTTATCTAAAAAGCTTGCAGAGATTAATTTTTCAGTGCCAATAGACTTTAATTTAGAAGATTGTTCTAAAAAAGTAATTAAAAGACAGGAAATAATAAAACTTTTTCAAGGGCTAGGCTTTTATAGTTTAATTAAACGATTACCAGAACAAGGAGATGTGAAATTGGGTAAGTTTTAATATTATATGATATAATTAAAATCTAGCGGACTAGTTAAAAAGTTACATGATTTTTTTGAGACAGCATGTCTATAATTAGAATTAAAAAAGACGATAAAATAAGGGGAGAGAAGAAAAAACTTAAACGAAATAAGGATAATTCAAGAGAAGGAAACTCTTATATGAGAGATTTTTTGACTTTTTTACCCTTATCTATTTGCGATGTTAGCCCTACTGGAATGATAGAAAATGTTAATAAAGAATTGGAGGAGCTTAGTGGATTTACCTTAGCAGAGGTGGCTGGAGAATATCTACCAAAGCTTTTTTTAAGAGCGCAGAAGATCAAAGAATTGTTAGAAAAATCTTCTGAAGAAGATACAATAAAAAATCAAGAATTAACATTAATCACAAAAATAGGGAAAGAGATAACAGTTAGTGTTTCTGTAGCAACAAGAAAAGATAGTGACAACAATTTGTCTGGCTATTTTTTAAGTATTACTGATATTAGCGCTCAAAAAGCAATTCAACAACAAACAGAAAAGAAAATAAAAACTAGGACTAAAGATCTAGAAGAATCTAGAAGGGCGGTTCTAAATATATTAGAAGACACAGAAGCTGCTAAAGTAGAAATTGAAAAAGAAAAAACTCGAACGCAAATCGTTTTAAATAATTTCCTTGATGGTCTTTTAATTTTTGGTTCAGATAAAAAATTATGGTCAATAAATCCAAGAGCAGAAGAATTTTTAAAAATAACAATGGAGGAAGTATTAGATAAAACAATGGAGGAGATTGGTGAAATAACAGGAATTAAAGAGTTGGCTAATGTTAAAAAAATAAAGAAAAAAGTATTTAGAGAAGAGTTAGTTCCTCAAGAAAAAGGGTTAATTTTAGAAATGACTATTCAAAAAGTTGGGCTTCCAAACAAGCCAGAGACAGATACATTAGTTATTCTTCACGATATTTCTAGAGAAAAGGTAATTGAGCAATTAAAAAGTCAATTTGTTTCAGTTGCCGCACATCAATTAAGAACCCCCTTGTCTATTATAAAATGGTCATTATCCATGATGATTCAAGGAGAATTAGGGAGCCTAACAGATGAACAAAAGGAGATACTCGAAAAAACCAATCAAACCAATGAAAGGATGATACGATTAATTAACGACCTGCTTAATGTGGCAAGGATTGAGGAGGGAAGATTTATCTATCGTCCTCAGGCCGTAGATTTTAACGAATTATTACAAGACATTATTAAGCCAATTCATCAGTTAGCAGATGAAAAGAAAATTAAGTTAAAAGCTAGTTTAACGAAAGAACCTAAGGTTGTGAGAGCAGATACGGAAAAGCTAGCCTTAGCTACAAAAAATCTTATAGAAAACGCTATTTACTATACTGAACCAAAGGGTAGCGTTACAGTATCTCTTACTAGCAAAGATAACCAACTAGAATTTTTTGTAAAAGATACAGGAATTGGGATTCCAAAAGATCAACAGAGCAGAATTTTCGGTAAATTTTTTAGAGGTGATAACGCAGTAAGAAAAGAAACAGAAGGGACAGGATTAGGGCTATTTATCGCTAAAAATATTATTGAAGCCCACAAAGGAAAGATTTGGTTCGAATCAGTGGAAGGAAAGGGAACAACCTTTTTCTTTACCTTACCTATCATCGGTTAAGGAATTAAATCTATATTATTTGACATTAATTATTCAGGTAGTAAAATAAGGTAATAATAGAAAATTTTAAGAATTTAATTTTAAAGAGTTATGGCTAAGAAAATTTTAATAATTGAAGACGAGGAGATTCTTTTAAATCTTTTAAAGAGCAAGCTTTCTGAAATCGGCTATGAAGTTTTTACCGCGCTTGATGGAGTAGCAGGGCTTGAAGCAATTAAAGAGATTGTTCCGGATTTAATTTTGCTTGATTTAATAATGCCTAGAATGGGAGGATTTGAATTATTAGAGAAACGACAAGAAGACGAATCAATAAAAGGTATTCCAATAATTATTATTTCTAATTCTGGTCAGCCAGTAGAGATAGAGAAAGCAAGAAAACTAGGAGTTAGCGATTGGCTAATCAAAACAGAGTTTGATCCAAAGGAAGTAATAGAAAAAGTGGTAGCCCAAATTGGAGATAGTAGTTAATTAAACAAATATTATTAAAATAAAATTATGGGGGAAAATATTCTTATTGTAGAAGATGATAAATTCCTTCGGGAGTTAATCTCGCGCAAACTTATTAACGAGGGTTTTAAGATAGAAGAAGCTATTGATGGAGAGGAGGGACTTAAAAAGCTTCAAGAAATGAAGCCGGATTTAATTTTGCTTGACTTAATACTTCCCGGGCTTGATGGATTTGAAGTTTTAGAAAGAACGAAAGATAACCCAAGCACTAGCATGATTCCTATCCTTATTTTATCTAACCTTGGACAAAAAGACGAAATAGAAAGAGGGTTAAAACTGGGAGCAGTTGATTTCTTGGTTAAAGCACACTTTACTCCAGAGGAAATAGTAGATAAGGTTAAAGAAATTTTATCTAAAAAGCCCCAATAATTGAACTTATTAAAAATCTAAAACTAGGGGAAAGTCCTGCGGAGGGACTTTTCTTTGTATACGATGTTTATTCTAATTTATGGTAAAGATGCCTTTAGGGCGCGACAAAAACTTAAAGAGATAGTTAAGAAGCATCAAAAAGGAGTGCAAATGGATTTGTTTTTGAATATTTTATCATCAGATAATTTAAATTTTCAGGATTTTAAAAATGAATTGCGTCAGGCGTCAATGTTTGAGGGGCAAGAAATTATTATTTTAAGGAATGTTTTTTCTAATACAGAATTTAGGACTGAATTTTTAAAAGAGTTTGATTTATTAAAAAAATATGAAGATAATAAAAAAATCTTTATTTTTCTCGAAGAGAAAAGTGATTTTTTGACTGGCGATCTATTAAAATTCTTTAAAAATCAGGCAAAAGTTTATAAATTTGATCCTTTGAAACCAGCAGCGTTAAAAGATTGGGCGAAAAAAGAAATTTTTGATTTTGGAACAAAAATAGAATCTTCTGCTTTGACGCTTTTAGTGAATTCAACAGGTGGCGATTTATGGCGAATGTCGGCAGAGATTAAAAAACTTATTGCATATACGGAAGCAGATAAAATAATTAATAAAAAAGACGTAGAGCTATTAGTTAAGCCAGAGATTGAATCAGCAATTTTTAAGACCATTGATGCAATTGCAGCAAAGAATAAAAAAGCAGCGTTAGATTTACTTTACAAACATCTAGAAAAAGGCGATTCTCCTTTTTATATTTTAACGATGATAAATTTTCAATTTCGCAATCTTTTATTAGTTAAAGATCTCGAACCTATGTCTTTGCCAGAGATTACAGCGGAGTTGAAGCCGATGCACCCATTTGTGGTTAAAAAAAGCTTATGGTTAGCGGAGAAGTTTACCATGAAGGAGTTAGAAAAAATTTATATTAAACTGTTTCAAATAGATTTAGCTGTTAAAACAGGGAAAATAAAACCAGAGATGGCTCTGGAGTTATTTATCGCTGATATTTGATTTATAATTATTTTTTTTCTTGTGTGAACTTGGTCATTCTTGATTTCTTTCTTGCCGCTGTGTTCTTTTTAATTATCCCAACCTTAGAAGCCTTATCCACTGCTTTGTAGTATTCAGGAAGCAAATTGTTTGCTTCTTTTCTTTTTTCCTCTTTAACTAAAGCAAGGATTTTCTTTTTTAAATCCTTTATTGCCTGTTTTTTACTATTATTATAAACTCTTCTTTTGAGTTCCTGTCGCAATGTTTTTTTCCCTGATTTTGATATTGGCATAATGGAACTAATATATCATAGACCCATTTTTTTTTCAAGTTTTGCATTAGTATAAATAAAATGCTCTATTTTAGGAAGTTGAAAAGCAAAAGAAAATAAGATAAGATTAAATTAATGATTTCATATATTAAGGGTAAAATTTTAATCAAGAAAGATAAGTTTTTAGTCTTAGAACGACAAGGAATTGGATATAAGATTTTTGTTTCCGCAAAGACTTTAGAAAAGATTAAATTAGGAGAAGATAGAGAATTTTTTACCTTTTTTACTTTAAGAAAGGAAAAATTGGAACTTTATGGATTTTTAACTCAAGACGAATTAACAGTTTTTGAAATTATTGAAAAAATTTCTGGGATTGGGCCCAAGGGAGCGATGTTGGTTGCTTCTATAGGAACGATTGACGAATTAAAAAGCGCGGTAGAAGCACATAGTTTCAAATATTTTTCAGATATTAAGGGATTGGGCAAAAAGAAAATTCAAAAAATAATTTTAGAGTTAGGAGGAAGCTTAAAAGAATTTAATAAAAGCTCTATTAAGAGCGATGATCAGGCATTGAGGGGGCTTTCAGCTCTAGGATTCCCTACAAAAGAAGCAAAAGAGATTTTAGAAAAAATACCAGAAGATATAAAAGAACCAGAAAAAAGAATTCAAAAAGCACTTGAAATTTTAGGAAGAAATGATTAAGAAGATTTTAAAAAAGATTATACCCTTAAAATTTTTAAGACTATACTACCAAGCGTTTCCCGCGCTTGGAGCTTTGTTATATCGTTTTCCTTCTAGGAAGCTAACCGTTATTGGAGTGACAGGAACCAATGGAAAATCAACTGTAGTTGAATTGATAACTAATATCCTACAAGAGGCAGAATTTAAGGTTGCGTCAATTTCTTCAGTTCGTTTTCAGATTAAGGACCAAGTGTGGCAAAATGATTTAAAAATGACCATGCCTGGTCGTTTAAAGATTCAAAGATTTTTTAAAAAAGCAGTAAATGCCGATTGCAAATATGTCGTGTTAGAAGTTACCTCTGAGGGAATTAAACAATTTAGACATAAGTTTATTAATTTTAATACAGTAGTTTTCACTAATTTAACCAAAGAACACATTGAAGCACATGGTAGTTTTGAAAACTATCGTAAAACCAAAGGAAAATTATTTAAAAACAGAGGAGTTAAAACAGTAATAGTGAATACAGACGACGAAAATGCGGAATATTTTTTAAATTTTAACATAGATAAAAAATGGGGATACTGTATTGATCGTAAAGAGATTAAGACTAAAATAGTAGCTAAGGAGTTAGAAACGATTAAAGGTAAAAAATTAGAGAGCCTGGAAGATGGAATAAGAATGCAAATCAAGGGAGTTAAGTTTAATTTGAAATTGTTAGGAGAATTTAATGCCTATAATACTTTGGCTGCTGTTTGTACAGGGCTTTCGGAAGGAATTTCGCTTGAAAAGATTAAGCAAGCCTTAGAGAAAATAGATGGCGTGTCTGGCAGAATGGAGCTTGTAGTAAAAGAACCATTCAAGGTTTATGTTGATTATGCTCACACTCCTAATGCTTTAGAAAATGTTTATAAAACTCTTGCTGGGAATCGATTAATATGTGTACTTGGTTCTTGTGGCGGAGGAAGAGATAAGTGGAAACGGCCGGAGTTTGGGCGAATAGCAGCGAATTATTGTAGTCAGATTATACTAACCAACGAAGATCCGTATGGAGAAAGGCCACAAAAGATATTAAAAGATATAGAAAAAGGAATCTTGGAATACGATACGCCAAGTATTAATCACAAATTGATTTTTAATAGAAAGGGAGCAATAAAAGAAGCCTTGGCTTTAGCTAGGGTTGGGGATACGGTAATTATTACTGGGAAAGGCTCTGAGCCATGGATGTGCGTTGCTAATGGGAAGAAAATTCCTTGGGACGATAGAAAAATTGTTAGAGAGGAAATAGAAAAACTTAATTCAAAGAATTAAGATTGGATTTGCTCTGGACTTTATTCTAAATAATTGATAGAGTTTCTATATAATAAAAACTTTTTTACGAACTAAGAAATGAAAAAGAAACGACTAGCTAAGTCAACCAGAAAATTTATTCGTCTTGAAAAGGCTCGAATCCGCCGGGGAATTTTTGATTTTACAAAACAAGAAGAGATGATCCAAGAATTATATAAGAAATTTGAGAAGAAAACTCCCAGTAAAAAGAAAACCGTTGCGCCTAAAAAGAAGGCAGTCAAGACAGCCAAGGCAACAAAGACAAGCAAAACGACTAAAGCAACGAAGAAAAAAGATAGTGCTTCTAAGAATAAATAATTACCAACTAATTGTTATTAGCAACTCAACTGGCTTAAGGGCCAGTTTTTTGATATTATAAATTAGAATAAAATGAAAAAATATTCTTCTAAAAAAGCTGGAAAAGGTAAATTAAAATTTAGAACTCCCTCAGGCTTTATTTCTAAAAAATGCGAGGCAAAAAGAAAGTTTTTAAAAAAAGCTAAAGAAAAATAACTAATTATATTTTTGCATTATTAATCCAAAAGCATGCTTAATAAAAAGAAAAAATATCTACAAGTTGCCTTGAATGGAACGCTAGGAGATGCACGAGATATTATTTCAAAAATTCCACTGGATAGTCGTTTAATTATAGAAGCTGGAACTCCGTTGATTAAGAATTACGGGACTGATGGGATAAGAACAATAAGAAGGTTGTGGGAGCAACGTATTTTAGGAACCACTACTTTAGAAAAACAGCCAGTTGATCTAATCTCTCTTTATAGGGCTTTGAAAGAAAAAAAGAGAGAAGCGTCAACAATTATTAATAATCAAAATAAAAAAGAAGAGCCATTAACCCCATATATTGTGGCAGATCTTAAATGTATGGATAGAGGGTTAACAGAGGTTAGTCTTGCTCAACAAGGGGGCGCAAGCGCTGCTACTGCCCTAGGATATGCACCAATAGAAACTTTGGATGCTTTTATTAAACAATGTAAGGAATTGGGGATAGATTCTATGATTGACATGATGAATGTTGATTTTCCATTAAATATTCTTCGTCAATTAAAACAAATCCCCGATGTGGTAATATTGCATCGAGGAGTTGATGAAGAAGATTATAATCGAGAAAAACAAATTCCCTATCATGAAATTCAACGCATTAAAAGCAACTACGATATAATATTAGCCGTTGCTGGAGGGGATACCATTCAAGAAGTTCAGAGAGCGATTTTTAATGACGTTGATATTGTTATTCTTTGGAGAGCTTTTTATAAGAAAAGCGACGAAACAGTAAAACTAATCCAAGAATTTTTACGAGAAGTCCGTTAAATTGAGGTATCTTTCTTTTTTGATACTAAACTCTTAAATCCTTCTAGAATTTCTACTGGCAAGGCGAAAATAACAGTCTTTGATGGATCTGGTTGTAAATTATCAATTGTCCCTAGAGTTCTTAAAGATAATCCTCCAGGAGTTGAAGAAAGTAATCCAGCAGCAGTGCTCAAATTTTCAGCAGCAGTAATTTCACCTTGAGACTTAATAACAATAGCTCTCTTTTCTCGTTCTGCTTCTGCTTGGGCAGCCATTGCCCTTTTCATTCCTGCAGGCAATTCTATGTCCTGCATTTTTATTGCTGTAATATCTATTCCCCAAGGATCTGTTTCCGTATCTACTATCTGTTTAATCTCTGTAGCTACCTTATCTCTTTCTACAAGAAGAGTATCTAATTCAACTCCTCCAATTACATCGCGTAAGGCGGCTAAAGCGTATTGTGAGACAGCATAACGATAGTTTTCTACCTTTAAGACAGCGGATTCAGGTTTTTGAACTCTAAAATATACCACTGCGTTAACTCCAACAGGGAGATTATCTTTAGTGATTGCCTCTTGTCTTGGGACATCTACTGTGGTAATTCGCAGGTCTACTTTAATCATTTTCTGGACTGCTGGGAAAACCCATCTAAAACCAGGGGTTTTTGTACTAGTATATTTTCCAAAAGTTAAAATAACACCTCTTTCATATTCGTTGATAATTTTTACGCCTGATAAAATTAAAACAAAGAAAAAGATGAATATAGGAATAAAAAATTCAAACATATTTTTAAATTAATTGTTTTTTTATTTTACCTTAAAAAATTGGTTGTGTTAATATGGATTTCTTTTTAGAGATTTCAAAAAGAGGAAAGAAAGAAGAGGAGTCGGGTCTTCTCCGATTCCACACAGATTTTTTTGAGAAAGGTTTCCTCGCTTGCGAAGCTTTGCAGGGAACATTACCTTATGTGCTTGACTTTATCTATACTCATAGTATAATAAAAGCAGTTTATATCCCCAAGAGAAGGATGAGAGAATGCAAAAGAAAATTTCGTGTTCAGCATGTGGTAGCATCCTTACCTATCGTATGCGCAAAGATCCTATGGGTGTCGAGACATGGTATTGTACACGATGTCAAAATTGCTTTAAGCATGTCCCGGAGATTACAAAAACCGTGGCAGAGATTGCGGCTAGATCGTTCCCAGGGAAGATCACTTAGATGGTAGTTGAGGCATTAATACAGCAACCGCCTAGCGACTTCGACAGGGAGATAGTTGTCATTCAACCCAAGAATGATAAACCAGAGGTTCTTTGATAGAGCCTCTTTTCTATATTGTCTTGATCATATAGGTATCTTTTAATCTATAATCCAGTTTTCTATAATAATTTTTTACTCCAACGCCAGAGATAACAGCAATTTTTTTGAAATGAAATTCTTTTTTAGCAATTTTTTCAGCTTCCTTCATCAATTTTTTTCCAAGCCCTTTATGTTGGGCTGCTTTTTCGTTTCCTGAAACAGGAACTAATTGGCCATAGGTATGGAGCTCGCGAATAATGGCCGCATTTTTTAAAACTGGCAAAACAGTTTGCCCTGGGATTCTTAGGCGAAGTAAACTAAAGAGATGTGTTCTGTTTTTGTTCTCAAAACTCAAGAATATTTCTTTTCCATCAGAAGCGTCGTAATCGATTCTAAAAAGATAAAGTTTTTCTTTTGGATCATATTTTTCTTTAATTTCTCGACATCTTATGCATTTACAGCGCCAACCCTCTTCTTTGGAGATTTTAGTTATCATTTGGCGCAAATTAGAGATTTTTGTTCCACCCTCAACAATGTAGGAGGAGGGAATGTCCCTGATAATTCTTTGAATACGACAATAATAAGGGATAAGTTGTTTGATTTTAATTAAAAGGCTAAGCAATTGTTTTGTAGTATATGGTTTATAGTCTCCAGTTTTCCAAACATTATAAAGGGGAGCTTCTTTTAAGAGGGCGCAGGGATAAATTTTTAAATAATCGGGACAAAAATCAGAATTTGAGAAAAGCTCTCCAAACATTTTTATATCTTTTTTAACATTAGAGCCAAGAAGATTGGGCATCATTTGATAGCAAATTTTAAAACCAGCGTCTTTTAATAATTTGGTTGCTTCTATTGTTGCTCCTATATTATGACCTCGTTCATTAAGCTTAAGAATATTATTATAAATGCTCTGCACCCCAAGTTCTACGCGTGTTACTCCGAGCTCTCTTAATCGTTTAATCTCTTTTTTGTCTATAAAATCTGGCCTTGTTTCAATGGTTATCCCAATAATTCGGTGTTTTGCTTTTTCATTTTGTTTTTGAAGTTTTATTAGTTTGGCCCCTGTTAATTTATTAGGCTTTCCCATATTATTGGCTGCTCGAAAACATTCTTTTATAAACCAAGTTTGATAATTTTTAGGATAAAAAGACCACGTTGCTCCGATTAATCTTAAATCAATTTTATCGGTTGGATGCCCAATAGATTCCAGCGCGCGGATACGTAATTGAACTTGTTGATATGGATGGTAATTACATTTAATAGCCCTTGCTACTGCTGGTTCTTCTTTGAGGTAACTTTTTGGTGCGCCTGCTTGTTCAGGACAATAAAGGCATTTCCCTGGACAAGCGTAGGGTTTTGTTAAAACAGATACAACAACAATGCCTGAGAGCGACCTTATTTTCCTAATTCTCAAAACATATTCAATTAATTCATCTTTTTGGATTCTTTTTTCTTTTATTAAGCTGTGATAGGATTTTAAGAGAAGGGAATTCGGGGCCATCTTAGATTTTTCTTTCTTGGCGAACTTACGCTTTAGCTGATCTAAAATTTCCCGATTTTTTATCGGTTCTTTAGAAAAAGCAATAATAATTTTTTCTTCTGCTGTCATATGAAACAAAAATATGCAAAATATTTATTAGAAAAGAATCGGAATGATTATAATGAAATTGCTGAAACTTTTAATAGAACAAGAGATTGGATTCCTCCTGATTTTAACTTTTTAAAACAATATATAAATAAAGGAGAAAAGATATTAGATATTGGTTGTGGAAATGGCAGATTTTCAGAAATCGTCAAAGATAGAGCAGATTATTATGGAGTAGATGTTTCAGAAAGATTAATAAAAATCGCTAAAGAAAAATATCCTGCTAGACAATTTCTTGTTAACGATCCGCTCGTATTGCCCTTTGAAGAGAATTCATTTGATAAGGTTTTCTGTCTTGCTGTGCTACATCATATTCCTTCTAGAAAATTGAGGAAAGATTTTTTAAAAGAAATCAAAAGAGTGCTTAAGCCTAGGGGAAAACTAATTTTGACTGTTTGGGATTTAAACGATCAACCAAAAGCAAAACAGCTTTTGTTTAAATATACCCTACTTAAACTAATGGGCAAGTCAAAAATAGATTATAGAGATATTTTCTATCCATGGAAGAATAGCAAAGGAGAAGTATTAATAGAAAGATATGTTCGCGTTTTTTCTAAGAAAGGGTTAAAAAAACTAATTAAGAAAGCGGATTTTATAATAAGAGAAATAGGAATTGTTAAGCGTTCCAAGAAAGGAAAGAATATTTTTTTGATTGCGCAAGCTCCGAAAAAGTCTTAATAACTCGATCTAATAGAATTTTAAGTCTTGGGATAATGGACTAGAGGCTCGAATCTTCTCGTCCACCAGGCTACTAGAAACCCTTGTTAATGCGGGGGTTTTTCTTTATAATAAAAGAATGGAGACGATAAAATCTAATTCAAAACCAGTGAGAATATTTTTTTTCTGGTCTGGAATTATTGCAACATTATCTTATCGGATAATTATTATCTTGAATTTTTATAGCCCTTTATGGGTAAAGATTGCATGGTATATTGGAACTATTGGTTTTATTATCTATTTTGGTCATCGTTTTGATATTCAAAGAAAAAGAGCAAAATTAGTTGAAGAATTAAAACTTGTTGAAGCAGTTAAAGAAGCCAAAGATATTAATAAGAAAAGAACCGAAGCGCTTTGTTATCTTCTCAAAACTTCTTTAACTTCTCGCTCGCGCTGGAATTCGGCTTTCATTTTTTTTATGTCAGTGATAGCCTTAATTATAGGAATAATATTAGATATTTTTTAAAGGTCGGATAGAGCATTTAATATCAAATAATTTATAATAAAATTATGCCTGATGAAGAAATTGAAGGAAAATTAATAGGCAAAATCGTTCATTATTTTGATCACATACAGGTAGCAGTTATTGAGCTAACTGATAAGATAAAAGCAGGCGAAACAGTTAGAATTATAGGCGGAGACACTGATTTTGAGCAAGTTATTGATTCAATGGAAACTGAGCATAAAAAAATAGACAAAGCAAAGAAAGGAGATGAGGTGGGATTTAAGGTCAGTCAGAAAGTCAGAGATGGCTATAGGGTTTATAAAGTTTAAATAATTTTTTAATTTTAATCTATGAGTGCTTTTTGGAAAGCATTATCTGTTTTTATTGGAACAATTGTTGGCGTAGGCATTTTTGGACTACCATGGGTTGCTTATAAAAGTGGATTTTTTATCCTCCTTTTTTATTTTTTAATTTTAGCCACTGTAGCTATTGTTGTTCATTTGATGTTGGGAGATATTATTCTTAAAACCAAAGGAAAACATCGGTTTCCTGGTTATGTTAGAGAATATTTAGGAGAACGCTGGAGCAAGGTTTCCTTTTTTGCCATATGCTTTGGATTGTTTGGAGCTCAACTTGCCTACTTATTGGTTGGCGGGGTTTTTCTGACCAATTTACTTTCCCCTTATTTAGGTGGAAGCTTTTTAATTTATGTCCTTATTTTCTTTGTATTAGGAAGCATATTAATTTACAAAGGAATAAAGAGTATTTCTTTAACAGAGTTTCTTGTGCTTTTATTTTTTTTCGGACTTTTAATATTTTTTGTTTTTAAAGCATTTCCATATATAAAAATAGAACGCTTACTGGAAAGTAATCTTAAACTTCTTTTCTATCCATATGGAGTAGTTCTTTTTGCTCTTTGGGGTGCTGCTATCTTGCCAGAAGTAAAAGAGATTTTAAAAGGCAATAGAAAAAAGCTTAGAAAAACAATAATTTCAGGTATTATAATTTCTCTTTTTATCTATCTCATTTTTACAGCAATTATTTTGGGTGCTTGTGGAAGCGCGACTTCTGAAGACGCTGTTACAGGACTAGGGACAAGGCTTGGAGGAGGGGTTGCTAGAGCAGGATTTATTTTTGGATTTATTACATGCTTTACCTCTTTCTTAACCTTAGGGCTAACTTTAAAAAAGGTTTTTTGGTATGATATGCATCTCTCAGAAAGGGCTTCCTGGGCAATTGCTGTTTTTATTCCTTTAATTCTTTTTCTCGCAGGTTTTAGGCAATTCATTAGCATTATTGGATTAACTGGTGCTGTTGCTGGAGGAATTGAAGGGTTTATTATAATTTTTCTCTATAAAGCGTTTTTAAAAGAGAAATTTTCTAAAAAAATGAATCCAGTATATTTTCTTTTATCCATATTTTTTACATTAGGAATTGTTGCTGAAATTCTTTATTTTGTTTTAAAATGAAATTTTTTATGTTAAGCATTCCAATTATATTAATCGGGATCTGTCTTTGGGCAGGAGTTGTTGAGCCGAATTTGATATTAGAAGAGAATATAGAGGTTGGCCTAGAGGGATTAAACCAAGAGATGAAAGAATTGAAATTTGTTCATATTTCAGATCTCCATTTTTTTAATTTCGGTTTTAAGGAAAAGAGCTTAATCGAGAAGCTTAATCGAATTAAGCCAGACTATATTTTTATTACAGGTGACCTAGTTGACTGGAGTACGCAAGAATTAGAACAAGCAGAAGAGTTTTTTAAAAAAATAGCAGACATAGCCCCTGATAAAACTTTTGGAGTTTATGGAAATCATGAACATAGGCATATAAAATTTTTTGAAGTGAGAAAAAGAATGAAACAAGCAGGGATTAGAATCTTAAATAATGAATCTGTTTTATTAGAGCAAGGAATTTATCTTGTCGGCGTAGACGATCCTCATTCGGAAATGAGTGATTTGCCTGCTGCATTTAATGGAATTGACATGGAGAAACCAAAAATTCTCTTGGCTCACTCACCCGAAATTTTTAGAGAAATTGAATGTAACAATATTTTAGTTTTAGCAGGGCATACTCATGGTGGACAAATAAATATTCCGATTTTAGTTAATTATTTTTTACCAATGAAATACGATACAAAGTATAAGAGTGGACTTTTTAATAAAAGTTCTCAATGGCTTTATGTTAATCGAGGAATTGGAACTACTTTCTTGCCGATTCGTTTAAATGCTTTTCCAGAGTTAACAATTATTAAACTTAAATAATTTTAGAAAATATTTAGTTAAGTTACATATTATTTTAATTCTTTGTTCAAACCACCGTAAGGTATTGACAAATTTTTTAGATGTGATAAAAGAATAAAGCTCTTTAATAACTGAATATCAATCAATTTTATTGTGAGAAATCACAAGGAGGTGGTTTTATAAAAACACAAGATAAGTAGTTGCTTTAAGGAATAAAGTAGCTAGGCCTAGCGACTTTATTGAGAATGATTGTTCCAAAGGAGGGACAATGAAGAAAGCACTTGTTTTTGGATTCATGTTCGCATTGGTTGTTGTATGCTATGCCGTGGCGTTCGCGCAAACCACCGTTGATGTCGAGTTTGATGGCGGTGGATGGTACAATATAGACGTTGTAGCAGGCGACGACGCGACTTCTTTTGTTGATATCAATGCGTCATTTGCCTCTGGCGGATTCCACTTTGTTGACAAGGATGACAATCCTTACTCCTACAATGTGGATACCACAACGTCTTTCTTGGGCGCCCAGATCGTAGACGGTACTATCCAGTACGAGTATCTGCGTCAGGACGACAAGACTGGTGGTGGTTCTGGTCAGAGATCCTATACGCTTATTAGTGTTGACGGGATCGCTGAGCTGGCATTCGGACAGAGAAGCAACTATCACGATATGACCAATTGTCAATACGGTTGGGTCTATTCGGGAAGTTCGCCATATGATCCGACATCCAATGGCGTCCAATTTCAGGCAGCCGGTCTCTACGGCGTCTATCATTCACTGCAGGACTCTAGCGGTGATGGTGCGTTCGTTAATGCTTGGGGTGATGGTTCTGTTGATATCAAAATGATGGGCCAGAAATCCCAAGGCAGCAGCTTCAACTTCGGACACTTGTCTGTCTGTGGCGACGGTGAAGCATGGGACAACAATTACGCTGTTTTCGACGGAGACGGTCAAGGTGAAGTTGTTTTCCGTGCATGGGCTGACAACCAGATCTCAGTACACGAGGGCGGTATTGTTATCCCTGGCGGCGGAACAGGTGCTATCTACGACCTCGACATCGTTTATAATGGTGTCTGGAGCTATCCGGACTTCGGCCTTAGCGGCAACTGAATGGTCTCCTACACTCAGGATTGAAT
>JAYENY010000012.1:0-35341 GCA_034722415.1 Patescibacteria group bacterium | reverse complement strand
GGCTTTTTAGAGATGAATGATAAAGGACAAGTAATTTTGTCCAAGGACAAAACTAAGGATTGTATAAATTGCGGACAATGCATTCTTCATTGTCCAGTTGGAGCTATTGAGGGAACAGGAGAATTTGAACAACTAGAAAGATTCTTTAAAGATGAAAATAAAGTTACAGTTGTCCAATTTGCCCCCTCATTAAGAACAAGTATTGGCGAGGAGTTTGGTCTAGAGCAAGGAGAGATTGCTACAGGTCAGCTTGTTGCAGGATTAAAAAAACTTGGCTTTGATTATGTCTTTGACACTGCTTCTGGCGCAGACTTTACTACAATAGAAGAAGCCGATGAATTAGTCCAAAGAATTACTAAAAACGAAAAATTGCCTGCCATGTCTTCTTGTTGCCCAGCGTGGGTGAAATTTATAGAATTTTATTACCCTGAATTTATTGAAAATTTATGCACATCACGATCTCCCCAAACAATGCTTGGTGGCATCATTAAACATTATTGGAGTAAAGAAAATAATATCAAACCAAAGGATATTTTTATGGTTTCTATAATGCCGTGTGTAGCAAAAAAGTTTGAAATTAAAAGAAAGGAACTAAAAATCGATGGACTTTATCCAGTTGATTCTGTTTTAACTACTCGAGAATTAGTAAGAATTTTTAAACAGAATAAAATTGACTTGAGAGAGATGAATTCTATGGAGGCGGACGATCCTTTAGGCCAGCCATCTGGTGCTGGTGTTATATACGGATCAAGTGGTGGCGTTTTTGAATCTGCTCTAAGAACAGCATATTTCAAAATGACTAACCAAGAATTACCGCAAGATGCGGTAAAAGAAATTCGTGGAATGGACAGAGTAAAAAGGAAAGAAATAAAGATAGGGGATCGTACAATAAAAATATGTGTAGTAAACGGAATCAAGAATGCTCAGAAAGTCATGGAAGAATTAAAAGATGATCCGCAAAAATATGATGCAGTTGAGGTTATGGCTTGCCCTGGAGGGTGTGTTGGTGGAGGAGGGCAATCAATGCCAAGCAATAAAGAAATAATCAAAAAGAGAGGCGCATCGTTATATATTATTGACGATAAAAAAGAAGTAAAAAGTGCACATCAAAACCAGGCAGTTAAAGAGATTTATGCAGATTTCTTTGACAAAGAAGAGAATAGAAAAAAGATTCTTCATACTCATTTTGTCCCTCGAGAAAAAACAAAAATTGAAAAATTAAAAAATTCTAGAGAATGCAAGGAGATATGAATAATACAAAAATTTTAACAATAAATAGAGAAAAAATTATTAGCTTAACGCAATTTGCCGTTTTAATCGGTGTTGCGACAATTGCGCCGTTTTTGGGCCAACAAGCAATTACAGGCCCTATTGTTAATGCAACATTATTTATTTCAACAATATTTTTAGGAATTAGAGCTGGGATTTTGATTAGCTTACTCCCAAGCATAATTGCTCTTTCTACTGGTATTTTACCCTTAGCGCTCGCTCCAATGATTCCATTTATTATGATGGGCAATATTATTTTAGTTTTATCATTTGATTTTTTGCGAGGAAAGAATTATTGGTTAAGAATTTTTACAGCTAGCGCTTTAAAATTTATTTTTTTGTTTAGCTCAAGTTCAATACTTGTTAATTTGATTACAAAGACAGCAATTGCTAATCGTGTGGCCATAATAATGTCCTGGCCTCAATTTTTGACTGCCATTGCCGGAGGAATAATAGCTTATTTAGTTTCAAAAAAGATTAAGCATGCCTTTTAAGGATTTATAAGTTATCCACAGCTTATTTCCCTTTTTTCTTAAAAAGGGTAAAATATATTAATGTATTTAAATATAAAGGTCGGATAAAATTATTCAATCTAATATAATAAAAACATGGTTGATTGGACATCAATAACAATGTTCAGATTAGAAGAGTTTTGGGGAGGTTTTTTAGGTTTTGTTCCAAAACTTATTTGGGCCTTTATTATTTTCGTTGTTGGATGGATGATTGCTAGTGGAATTGGAAGATTGATTGAGGAGATCTTAAAACGAGTTCAACTGGATAAATTATTTCAATCAAAGAAATGGTCACAGTCACTAGAAAAAGCTGACTTTGAATCAAAACCATCAGAATTTATTGGATCTATTTGTAGATGGATTCTCCTGATTGTTGTTTTGTCGATTACCGCAGAGATTCTCTTGCCAGCAGGCTCCAATTTCGGCGAATTTTTATCTGATGTAGTAGCCTGGTTGCCAAATCTTTTAGCTGCAATTTTGATTTTTGTTGCAACTGTAATTATTTCTAGTTTTGCTGAAAAACTAGTTAAAGCAGGAGTGCACGGAGCAAAAGTAGGATATAGTAAATTTGCTGGAACCATTACAAGATGGGCTATTTGGATTTTTGGAATTTCTGCAATCTTGATTCAATTAGGAATTGCAGATGAGCTAGTTTTGATTTTGCTTCAAGGAATTGTAGCTATGATGGCTATTGCTGGTGGTTTAGCTTTCGGCTTAGGAGGAAAAGATGTAGCTGCTGATTTTTGGGAAGGAATGAAAGAGAAAATCAAAAAATAGAAGTTTATTTCGTCAAAAAATTTCTAATAAGTTTTCAACACTTGACAAGCAACGCTAATTTGCTAAACTTTAGAACAGACATATGATAATTTTCCACATTAAAGAAGCACTAGGAATAGGCGGTTAACCGTTAGAGATTTTGACTCTCAAAAGGCCGCTTTCCTAAAAGCGGCTTTTGATTAGTCTTTCGTCTAGTAAACATTATTTTATATTGTGCTTACCAGATGGAAGATTAGAAAAGAGTGAAATGGAAAGTTCGTTGACAATAACATAGATTCTAAGCAATAAAGAAGCTTAGAAAGGAAATTAAAGTAATTTTAATTATAGGCAGATGGTGGATGCCTTGGGACCGGAAGGCGATGAAGGACGTGGCGTGGCTGCGATAAGCTTCGGTGAGGTGCCTAGCAACCTTTGACCCGGAGATCTCCCAATGGGGTAACCCTATGATGGTTAAACATCATAAACATTATTTATAATGTAGCGACACCTGGGGAAGTGAAACATCTCAGTACCCAGAGGAACAGAAAAAAATCGCTGTTTTACAGCGACCATTCCCTTAGTAGCGGCGAGCGAAACGGGAAGTAGCCCAAAATCGTTTGTGTTTACACAAGCGGTGGTTGTAGGGAAATTCTTTCAGAGTAATTCTTCAGTCTTCAAGATTGAGGAATTATTGCTGAAGAAGTATATAAAATGTAGTGATTAGCTGAATGCTCTGGAAAGAGCAGCCAAAGAAGGTGATAGCCCTGTAAGCGAAAATTGTTACAGCTTTGTGGAATTTTTCCTGAGTAGCGCCGGACACGAAAACTTGGCGTGAAACGAGCTGAACTGTCAGCTAAGGCTAAATACTAACCGGTCACCGATAGTGAACTAGTACCGTGAGGGAAAGGTGAAAAGTAGCCCCGTGAGGGCGGTGAAATAGAACCTGAAACCATCTTGCTTGCAAAGAGTCAGAGCCCGTAAGGGTGATGGCGTGCTTTTTGCAGAACGAACCAACGAGTGGTTCCTAACTTTTTGTCTAAGCGGTTTTGCCGCGGAGGCGTAGTGAAAGCAAGCGTTAATAGCGCGTTTTATAGAGTTGGGTGCCGACCCGAAGCCAAGCGATCTTACCTTGAGCAGGATGAATCCGATCGAAAGATTGGAGGAGGTCCGAACCCGTAGGTCGTGCAATTCCTTGGGATGACTTGAGGTAAGCAGTGAAAAGCTAATCGAGCTTGGTAATAGCTGGTTCTCCCCGAAATAGCTTTAGGGCTAGCCTGAGTATAAAGTGTCTGTGGGGGTAGAGCACTGAATGGGATTTCTTGGAGTAATCCGGATTTTCCAATCAAACTCCGAATACCACAGATCCGTACTTGGAGTCAGACCGTGGGGGCTAAGCTCCATGGTCGAGAGGGAAACAGCCCAGACCCTCATCTAAGGTCCCTAAATCCAAATTAAGTGTATCAAAGGATGTGAAATTCTTCAGACAGCTAGGAGGTTAGCTTAGAGGCAGCTATCCTTTAAAGAGTGCGTAATAGCTCACTAGTCAAAGGATTTTGCGCCGAAGATTTATCGGGACTAAATTTGGTACCGAAGATAGGGCTAAGCATGTATTTATATGTGCTTGGGGTAGGGGAGCGCCCTTCATTCGCTGAAGATAAACTGTAAGGTTTATTGGAGGATGGAGGGGTGAGAATGTTGGTATGAGTAACCGCAATTCCGATGAGAAATCGGAACACCGAAAGCCTAAGGTTTCCTTGGCAATGATAATCAGCCAAGGGTTAGGCGGGCCTAAGGCGAAGCCGAAAGGCGTAGCCGATGGACAGCCGGTTAATATTCCGGCCCCTGAACTTTTTTTCGATAAGGTGCGGAACTTAGTAGGTAAGGCGAGTTATTGGATTCTCGTCGCCAATTTGAGCTTCGGCAGGAATTGGCGGGAAGTTTGTTTTCGGACAAGCGAACCTTATTGAGCAAGTTTCCTAGAAAAGCCTTTGAGAGCTAAGGAAGTTCAGTCCGTACCGCAAAACCGACACAGGTAGGCGAGTATAAAAGTACTAAGGTGAACGAGTGAAACCTTGTTAAGGAACTCGGCAATAAAGTGGCCGTAACTTCGGGATAAGGCCTCCCTTTGCTTGCAAAAGTAAAGGGTGCAACTAAAGTTTCCCTGGCGACTGTTTATCAAAAACATAGGTCCCTGCTTAACTCGTAAGAGGATGTATAGGGGCTGAAGCCTGACCAGTGCTGGAACGTTAACTTCGGCGGTCTCCTGCTTGCAGGCGGCTGACTGAACGAAGCGCCAGTAAACGTCGGCGATAACTATAATCGTCCAAAGGTAGCGTAATCCCTTGCCAGGTAATTTCTGGCCCGCATGAATGGCTTAACGGCTGGGGAGCTGTCTCAACAAGGTGCTCGGTGAAAATGCAATACCGGTAAAGATGCCGGTTACTTGCGGCTAGACGGAAAGACCCCGGGAGCTTTACTATAGCTAGATATTGGTCTTTGGTTTTGGTTGCACAGAATAGCGGGGAGGCTTTGAAGCTTCGTTTTCGGACGAAGTGGAGCCGTCAGTGGAATACCCGTCTCTCAAAATCTTAGTTCTAACCTGCTTTAAGCAGGAACAGTGTCTGGTGGGTAGTTTAAGTGGGGCGCTTTTCTCCTAAAAGGTAACGGAGAAGTTTATAAGGTCAGCTAGCTCCGGATGGAAATCGGAGTGGTCGTACAAAGGCGTAAGCTGGCTTTACTGCAAGGCGGATATGCCGCGCAGTTGCGAAAGCAGAACTTAGTGAACCGACCCTGGTTTACAGAATCGGGGAAGATCATCAGATAAAAGCTACCCCGGGGATAACAGGTTAGTAGGGCCCGAGAGTCCATATCTACGGCCCTGTTCGACACCTCGATGTCGGCTCATCACATCCTGGAGGTGAAGCAGCTTCCAAGGGTTTGGCTGTTCGCCAATTAAAGTGGTACGCGAGCTGGGTAAGTGAATATGAGCCCAGTAAAAACCGACTAATAACGATGAAGCCCAAGTTCTTTTATGGTATAATTAAAACACATTGAAGAGATAAATGATGTTTTAGTTTTAAGACTTTGCCAAAAGCAGATTCTTATAATAAAAGAATGGGTAATATCGTGGGAAGACAATTTTATATCTCTAAATTCCAGCAAGAAGTTATAGCAGGATCTCTCTTAGGAGATGGAAGATTAGAATCTCGATCTAAACAAGAGAGTGCGAGATTGAGAATTCATCATGGCTGGAAACAAAAAGATATAGTTTTTTGGAAATATAGGATATTAGAGAATTTAGTTTCTATTCCACCAAAAAAGATAGTTTGTTGGAAAAATCCTAGAGATGGAAGTGATTATTATTCGTGGTATTTTCATACCCGAACCATTTCCGAATTTAAAATGCTTTATAAAGCTTTTTATCCAAAGGGAAAGAAAATTCTTCCAGAGAATATTTCAACTTTATTGACACCAGTGAGTTTAGCAGTTTGGGTTATGGATGATGGATGTAACACAGGTGATTCGTTAATACTGAATACTCATAATTTTTCGATAGAGGAACATTTGAAGTTAAATAATGTTTTTTTGAAAAATTATAGAATAGCAACTACGATCAATAAAGATAGAGATAAATTTCGATTAAGGTTTTCTAAGCAGGATGCTTTAAAATTAATTGAAATCATATCTCCCTATATTATCCAATCAATGAAATATAAAATTGTCCCCGTAGAGACTTCTCGAAAACGAGAGATGATAGGTACCCTCTCATAGGAGAGCTAAACTATCATAATACGTCGGTTGAGCAATTATATGCTCAAAAGTTATAGTCCGTACTTGTAGTAATACAAGAATAATATGTCAGACCGTCAATTCGGCGGCATTAAGTAGTAATGCTTAATGTAAAAATCGACTAATATCGGTGAAATCCTAATATTTATACCTGTCAAGCATTAGGACAATACCGAGGGAAGCTGTTTGCATATGCAAATTAGCCCCGTAGAGACTTATTGAATAAAATTATATTCAATGGATAAGGGTATTTAAACCCCTTATAATACGTCGATCCCCTTTATCTTGAACAAATAAAGGGTGGTGATATAGTCCATACTTCTGGTAACAGAAGAAGATATATGCGTGAGACAGGTTGGTCCCTATCTACCGCAAGCGTTGAGGATTGAGGAAATTTGTTCCTAGTAAGAAATTGCTACTTCATGGAGTAATCCATGATGACAACCCGACTAATAACGGTGAAACCTTCATTATTTATTCGGTCGCAGTGATCGCGAAATATTAGTGGTCCTAATAATTCGTGATACAATTTACTTGAGGATCGCATAAATTTTAAGGCAATACCGTGGGAAGTCGTCCGTTATGGACGGATTGACCCCGTAACGACTTTAATCATTCCCATATGAACGATTAGGATAACAACTTAAATTGTTATAATACGTCGGCCCCTAAAAGATGATTTTTTATCTTATAGGGTGAAGATATAGTCTGAGCTCATAGAAATATGAGAAGAACTTGACGAGAGGACCGGAATGAACCAACCTCTGGTGTACCAGTTGTTCCGCCAGGAGCATCGCTGGGTAGCTAAGTTGGGCAAGGATAACCGCTGAAAGCATATAAGCGGGAAGCCTATTTCAAGATTAATCCTTTTAGATTGGTCGGAGATCACGACCTTGATAGGCCTCAGATGTAAGCTTCGTAAGGAGTTTAGTCGAGAGGTACTAATAAATCATATTTTTTGCTTTGATTTCCTTTTTAAGAAGCTTTATTGCTTTAAAAAATTAAAACCTTGAAAAATGGCGGTTATACCGAAGGTGTCCCACCCGATCCCATCTCGAACTCGGAAGTGAAATCCTTCAGGGCCGATGATAGTGCTTTGCGCGAAAGTAGGTCGCCGTCAGTTTTCAGGGTTTTTAATTTGACGAAAGAAGTTTTTTGTGATATTATAATAACATAGTACATTAAGTAAATAATCCCGAATAATCGGGAAATACAAAAGGAGGTGTGTCATGAGTGATATGGCGCGTCTATCAGAGGAGTTCGGCAAGGATCACGGTTTGATTCATGAAGCTGTGGTTACTGGTCGGAAAGTAGGAGCTAAAAAGGCATTCTGGAGCGGTTTAGCTCACGACGAGTCCTTTTTCAAGAAAGTTCTTCGGTTGGCCGAGGAGCATGGCTATGTCGATTTAATCAACGGCATATTCGTCCCAGCCGAAGCACAGCTTGAGATCGTCAAGCAGCGCAATACAGAGAGGAATTGGGGGTTCACAGATCAGGAATTCGCTTCACTCGGTGAATCGCCGGTTTGGCCTGATGGCAAGCTTTCAGCTATTGTTCTCGTTGTTGAGTTGGATACTATCCAACAAACCTTTGAGGAAGCTTGGCGTTTTGCTAAAGAGGTACTGCCAGATAGCTGGCGTTGGGATAAGGTGTTATCAGATGGAGAGCATCTTCGCCTATATCCCGGCATCGAGCGCAAGAGAGGTCTTAGTTGGAGAGTCATTGACCTCGGGGTTAATCAGCTGAAGTCATCCAATCAGGTTTGTCAGGCAATTGAAGACGCTAATCTTCTCCCTCACTCAGCAGTGCTGTGGGCTGCCAGCTATTTTCCCAAATGGGTACAGGCAATGGATGGCAAGGATATTCCTTATGTGAATATGCCTGGCTATCAGTTGACAGTTCCCGGCTACCAGCCATGGACGGATGTGCCTTATCTGCATTGGTATCGTGATAATCGTCAGGTCGATATGAATGCTCGCTATGCTGACAATATCCATGCCTACTGGGCTGTGCCGGTTTTTCGGGAGTAATTGGTACTCGGAATCTCGAATTTTGGGGTTCGGAATCTTTGGTCTTTGGACCTTGGATTTCCGAACCCTGTTTTTTTATGTTATACTATTTTTGAAAGTAGGTTCATGAATATGTGTTGATGTTCCGTTTATGGACACTGACTCATATCACCGAAATCATTTTTGCCTCGCAGGCAAGTCGCCAGAGTTTGAGATAGTTTTCATTATCTCAAAGCGTGCGGTAGCGATGGTAGAACACTCCGTGTCTTTGTCTTGAGATAAGGCCTTAAGCTTGTATCTCGTATAAAATACAGAGGAGAAATACGTTTCTCTTCAGTGGCATGGAAGGATGAGGATATTATTTTGGAATTCCCGGCTACCAGCCATGGACGAATGTGCCTTATCTGAATTGGAATCGTGATAATCGTCAGGTCAATATGAATGCTAACTATGCTGACAATATCAATGACAACTGGGCTGTGCCGGTTTTTCGGGAGCGTTCACTAAAGACAAGAAGGCATCCATAATTTGGATGCCTTTAATTAATTGATTTTATCCAACCGCCGAGCATTTTACCTATTTTGTGAAGCTTAGCCTGAAGTTCCAGGTATGCTCTATTAGTTAAACAATCGCAATCTTTAGCCAAACGGATAAGTAATCTGAGGATATCTAACTTCGTGCTTGCTTTAGATAAAAGATTTAATTTTATTTTTATATCTTTAGTGCTCGATGCGGTCAGTACATATTCAAATAGTTGTAATAAGGTAGAGCCGCATCTTTGTCCGAGAGTGTAGCGTTCGGATTTTGGGAATTTTAAAATGAGATAATGCCATAATTTATATGTTTCGTATAATTCATGAACAATAGGAATATCGGCAATATCCGTCAAGCTGCTTTTGAGTTTAAGTCGTCTGGAGGGGGTATTAGAAGTAGAGAAATGTTTTCGCATAGTGATTTAGATTGTAGCACCGAAACTTTATTTGGTCGAGCAATATCCATTGAATCTTTATTTTTTGCTTGGCATAAATTTATTAAGGGCAAGAGACAAAGAGAAGATATTATATTTTGGGAAAGATATCTTGAGGAGAATATATTTAGTCTTCACGAGGAATTATCTAATAATAGATATCGCCATAGTCGCTATAGTTTTTTTAATATTTATGATCCTAAAAAGCGAAATATTGATAAAGCTATTGTAAAAGATCGAATAGTTCATCAAACTCTTTTTAGCGTTATTGAACCTATTTTTGAACGACGTTTTATCTATGATAGCTATTCATGTAGAATCGGTAAGGGAACGCACGCTGCTTCCCGTCGTCTTCAATTTTTTTTAGGTAAGGCAAGTAAAAATAATACTAAAACAGTTTATGCACTCAAACTTGATATCGAAAAATTCTTTAATGGTTTGGACCATAAAATATTAATAGAATTTTTGCGTCGTGATATTACGGATAAACGAATCATGAGATTACTCACTCATGTAATTAAGAGTTTTCAGAGAGTTTCAGGCAAGGGTCTGCCGCTTGGTAATCTAACTAGTCAACTTTTTGCTAATATTTATCTTCACGAACTTGATTTTTTTGTAAAACAACATCTCAAAGAGAAGTGGTATTTAAGATATTGCGATGATTTTATAATTGTTCATGATTCTCGCGAACATTTACTTAATCTTATCGGTCCAATTCAAGATTTTTTGAAAAAAAGATTGAAGTTAGATATCCATCCTACTAAAATATCTATCAGAACATGGAATCAAGGCATTGATTTTGTTGGTTATGTTCATATGTCTTATTGTATGGTGCTGAGGGCAAAGACGAAAAAGAGGATGCTTACTCGTATAGAAGATAAAAATTTCTTTTCTTACATGGGCTTATGTAAACACGCAGATAGTTTCGAATTACAGCAGGACATATTGAATAAGATTGCACAAAGGTAATTATATTTCTAAGTTATTTGCGGTGACCTAACAGAATCAGGGTTTTAAGTTTGGAAAAACTTTGTTAGAATAACTTACTATGTGGTTGAATCAAAAAAACAGCAAAATTTTATTCTCAATTTTAATAATTGTTTTTATTTCCCTTTTTATCCTTTTACAAGGGCCAATTCGATCATTTTTTAATTCTGTAAGTCAGCCAATTCAGCAATATTTTTGGTCTAAAGGGTCAGAAAATGCAGGCTTTTGGTCTGGGTTTTTTAATGCCAAGGAATTACGGATGGAAAACAAAAGTTTGAAAAGCGAAAACCAACTTTTTTTAAGTAGGATTATTCAAATAGATGAATTGAAAGAAGAGAATAGAAAATTAAGAGAAGCATTAAACTTAGGATTAGCAGAAGACTTTAAACTATTAGAAGCTAACATTTTATCAAGAGATATTCTTGAAGATTTTATTATTATTAATAAGGGGACACTAAATGGGATTGAGAAAAAGATGGTGGTTATAAACTACGAGAAAGTGTTGATTGGTGAGGTAGATGAGGTTTATAAAAATTCTTCTAGAATCCGTCTTTTGACGAACAATGAAATGAAATTCAGTGTTCAGATCGCTGATACTAACATTCAGGCATTAGCTGATGGGCAGGGGAATCAAAAGATTATATTAGATTTAATTTCCAAGGACGAAGAGATTTTAAGAGGATCCTTAGTAACAACAAGTGGATTAGATTTTAATTTTCCTTCAGGACTTTTAGTGGGAAAAACAGGGGGAATTGAAAAGACTGATTTGATTTCAGTTCAAAAAGTTGAAATCGAACCATTATTTGATATTGAAACGAGCAATCTGATATTTGTGATCACTAATTAGTTTCAAATGATAAACATTATTTTTTCATTAATACTTTTTTATTTTTTAGCTCTTGTTCAAACTAGTTTTTTAGTTCATTACGAAATTAGGGGTAGTTTATTGAATATTGTTTTTCTTTTAATAATTTTGTTTAATTTTTTTGACGAAAACGAAAATAAATTAGGACTTGTTGTTGGCATTACGGGAGGTTTCTATTTAGATGTTTTTTGCTCTTCTTATCCAGGGTTATTTACTCTGCTAGGAATAGCAATTGCTCTTTTGGTTAGAATGCTTAAGCCATTTTTTGAAATAAAAAAGTCTATTAGCTTTATCATAATTTTATTCGTTGCATTGCTATTTTATGAAATTATTTTTTCTTTACTGACTCTAGGAAATAATTTTTATTTCAATATTTTTAGTTTAATATATAATCTTTTAATTGGTATTATTCTCTATCTGTTAATAAAAATGTTTTATGCTCTGGTTCAAAAAGGGACTAAAAAATAAAAAGATAAAACAACCCGGAGGAGAGGTTGAGTTTGGAGAAATTGTTCAAGACGCTTTTACGCAAAGAAAAAAGGGTGCGATTTTTCAAAAAAAGATTGAAGTTCCTCTAAGACCACATGTAATAACAGGATTATGGTTTGTTTTTTTTATTTTATCTTTTTTTGTATTAATTAAAACTTTTCAGTTTCAATTTTTCGATTATGAAAAATTTTCTAACTTAGCCCAAAAAAATAAGTTTGTTATCAACACAATACAAGCACAAAGGGGTGTGATTTACGACAGAGATTTTGATCAATTAGTCTCTAATAAACCGAGTTTTAATTTAATCGTGAAAAAGGACAAACTTCCAGAAGATATAAAAGAAAAAGAGGATGTTTTAGAAAGGATTGCTTGGATTTTGAAGAGAGAAAAAGAGAATATTGAGCAGGAGATTATTAATGAGCCAGAAGAGGAATTCACAATAGCTTATAACTTAAAGTATGAAGAATTGATTTTATTAGAATCAAGTATGGAAGAAATTAATGGTTTTTTTGTTGAAAACACTAGAATCAGAGAATACGAAGATGGGCCTTCTTTTGCACATATTATTGGTTATTATAGGGATGGAGGTACTAGCGCAGGGCTAGAGGATTTTTATAATGATTTTTTAAATTCTAAACCAGGAGAAATAGAATATGAAAGAGATGTTTATGGTAAGATTATTTCAGAGAAAATGATTTCTTCACCAGAATCAGGAAACAGTTTAGTGCTATGGCTAGACGCAGCATTGCAAAGAAAACTTTATCAAACAATGAGTGAATATATTAATCTTGCTGGAGTTAAAAGGGCCGCTGCAGTAGCTATAGACCCTAAAACAGGTGGAATTTTGGCTTTAGTTAGTTTCCCGAGTTTTGATAACAACCTTTTTAGCCAAGGCATGAGCCAAGAACAGTGGGACAATTTATCTAATGATAAAGATATGCCATTTCTGAATAGAGTCATTGGAGGTAAATACGCTACTGGTTCGACAATTAAGCCGCTTATTGCAGCCGGAGCCCTAGAGGAAGGTATTGTCTCAGATAAAACAAAAATAAATTGTGAAGGAGAAATAGTTGTTGAAAATCCTTGGTTCGAAGACAAACCCTTTGTTTATAAGGATTGGAGAACTCATGGGCTTATGGATATTAAAAAAGCCATTGCTCAATCGTGTAATGTTTTTTTCTATACCATAGGCGGAGGATACAAGGATTTTAAAGGACTAGGAGTAGAAAAGATTAAAAAATATTTAGATCTTTTTGGCTGGGGTGAAGTATTAGGAATAGATTTGCCCGGAGAAGTAAAAGGTTTTATTCCAGAGAAGGAATGGAAGAAAGAGAAATTTACATCTCCAAATAATATCTGGATGCCTGGAGATACATATCACCTTTCCATTGGACAGGGCTTTGTGTCTGCAACTCCCTTGGAAGTAGTGTCTTCTTTCGGTGCTGTTGCTAACAACGGTAAGTTATTTAAACCTCAGATAGTTCAAAAAATTGTAGATAAAGATAAGAATACGATTAAAGAATTTCAGCCTATAGTTATTCGCAAAGATTTTATAGATGTAAAAAATCTTGAAATTGTTCGACAAGGGATGAAGGGAACAGTAGAATATGGCTCAGCTCTGATTTTAAATAATTTACCTGTATCAGCTGCTGCCAAAACAGGAACTGCTGAGATAGGAAAGGAAGAACACTTTCATAGCTGGATGACTGTTTTTGCACCATATGAAGATCCAGAAATTGTTTTAACCCTTATAGTTGAAGATGCTTTTGGTATGCATGTAGCGGTAGCCCCTACTGCCCGAGATGTCTTAAATTGGTACTTTAGCGACTCGATGTTACCAGAGAAAGAAGAGTAGGGCTTGGGCAGATTCCTTTTGGTTTTTAATTGACAGGCTTCTGATAGTTGGGTATAATACGCACAGAGTTAGTTCTTTTATATTAATTCGTTGATAGTGTTTTTGGGTTAGATAATTGACCCAAGAATGCTGTCAACGAAGAGAGGAGAAAATATTATCCTCCACCTGAGCAAGGGGTTAAGCTCCTGGGTTATTGGGCAGCGAGGTGTAGACAATGTCAAACCGTTCAAAGGTAAAAGTTGAGCAGTATTGCTGCAAGATCAGCCTTAAGATCCCGATTCATGGATTAATAAACCAAGGATTATTTTGGCGTGGCTGGGTCTATGTTATCAAATACAAAAGAAATCAGTTTGTCGCTTTAGGTCTTTTTCAAGACCATGGCACTTCTGGAAATTGTCATGATATAAGCCGTGTGATCCGATCTCGTCTATTAAGGGACATGGATGCGGTTCTGCGAGTTGTGACTCCTCTGGATAGGGAATATAACTTTGCATTTGAGCTATCTCCATCAGCCTCTTTCAGTGGTCATTTCCTTCCTATGTTTATTAATGCAATGAGGAAGATTGAATACCCAAACTGCGAAGATGGTTGGGAAATTCGAGAGATCAGGTTTGATGGAAGGGATAATAATCGGAAGACTGTTTCTGAACAGCTTATGAGTTCGCAAAGCGGAATTGATTAATAATTGCCCGCCGTCGCCTTCAGCGCTTCGGTGGGCTTTATTTATTTGCTCTTAAGTAGAAAATGTTTTAATATTAAAGATTATGCCGCAACTTGAAGAAATTAAAAAAAACAGGATTAAAAAGCTTGAGGCGATGCAAAGAGCTGGGATTTTGGTTTATCCTTTAAGTACGAAGAGGACGCATCTTATAAATAATGCGCTTAAATCTTTTTCAAAATTCGAGCGCTCTAAAGAAGAGATTATTTTGACTGGCCGGCTTCGCTCTTTAAGGGGACACGGAGGAGCGACTTTTTCTGATATTGAGGACGGAACAGATAAAATTCAATTGTTTTTTAAAAAGGATCATCTTGGACCAAAAAAATATGAACAGTTTTTAAAGTATTTTGATGTGGGAGATTTTATTGAAGCAAGAGGGGTTTTGTTTCGAACTAAAAAGAAGGAAAAAACGCTTTTAGTAAGCGGTTTTAAGATTTTAACAAAATCAATTTTACCGTTACCTGAAAAATGGCATGGATTAAAAGACGTTGAAGAAAGATTTAGGAAAAGATATCTAGATTTAATTTTTAGTAAAGAAGTTAAAGAAAAATTTGTTTTACGTCATAAAATAATTCAGGAATTGAGAAATTTTTTAATAAAAGAAGGGTTTTTAGAAGTAGAAACACCAGTTTTACAATCAATTTATGGCGGAGCTAAAGCAAAACCATTCAAAACTCATTTGAATGCTCTTGATATGGATTTGTTTTTGCGAATCGCACCCGAACTTTATTTAAAGGAACTTTTAGTTGGCGGTTTTGAAAAAGTTTTTGAAATAGGAAGAATTTTTAGGAATGAAGGAATGGATAGATTCCATAATCCAGAATTTACAAGCTTAGAATTTTATTGGGCTTATGCAGATTATAAGGAATTAATGAAATTATGTGAGAAAATGTTTGCTTTTATGTTAAAAAAAGTATTCGGCACATTAGAAATAGAATATGAAGGCAAGATAATAGATTTTAAAACCCCCTGGAAAAGAGTTGATTTTTATCAATTGATTAAAAAAGAAGCTAAAATCGACTTGCAAGAAATTCATCCTGATGCGTTGAAGAAAAAAGCGCAGGCAATGGGAATCAAGGTTGAAAAAGGGCAAGGATTAGCTGAGATAGCTGATGAGATTTACAAAAAGGTTATTAGGCCCAAAATATGGCAACCTACTTTTATTATTCATCATCCATATGGATATTTTCCCTTAGCAAAGGCATTACCAAAAGATGGTCAAAAATTAGCTAATTTTCAATTAGTAGCCGGTAATTGGGAGCTTATTAATGCTTTTTCAGAACTTAATGATCCATTAAAACAAAGAGCAATATTTGAAGAACAGGAAAAGATGTATAAACAAGGATATGAAGAGGCTCAAAAGACAGATGAAAGCTTTCTAGAGGCGCTAGAACACGGAATGCCGCCAGCAGCCGGGTTTGGAATGGGAATTGATCGTCTTGTTGCGCTATTAACAGATTCTCATTCTTTACGAGAAATAATTTTATTTCCTACTATGCGTCAAAAAAATGATTGATATTAAATTTTTACGAGACAATCCAAAAATTGTTAAAGAATCTCTTAAAAATAGATCCGTTGATTTAGATATCAACAAACTTTTAAAACTGGATGAGAAGAAGCGAGCGATGATTAAAATAGTGGAGAGTTTGAGATCGCAAAGAAATGAGATCTCGGCTCAAAAAGGCAAACCTACTCATTTAAAAAAGGCTAAAGAAATAAAGAAAGAGTTGAAAGACAGAGAAGAAGAACTTGAAACAATTGAAAAAGAATTTAATTCTATTTTTATGCTTATTCCGAATATTCTTTTAAAGGATGTGCCAGTGGGGAAAAGCGAAGAAGATAATAAGGTGATAAGAAAATGGGGGAAGCCTAAGAAATTTAATTTTGAAATAAAAGATCATTTAGAACTTGGTAAAGCATTGGATTTGATAGATATTGAAAGAGCTGTTAAAATTTCTGGTTCACGTTTTGGAATTCTTAAAAATCAAGCCGTTCTTTTAGAATTGGCATTGATTCAATTTGCTTTCGATGTTTTTTTAAAAGAAGGTTTTTCTTTGGTTGTTCCACCAACATTACTTAAATCAGAAATGATGAAGGGTATGGGATATATTGATACCAAAGAAGACAGAGAAGAAAGATATTTTCTAGAGAAAGATGACCTATATCTTGCTGGCACAGGAGAGCAGATGATTGGGCCAATGCACGAAGGAGAGACATTCTTATCTAAAGATTTACCCAAGAGATACGTGGCATTTTCTTCTTGTTTTAGGGAAGAGGCTGGTTCTTATGGTAAAGATACAAAAGGAATTTTTAGAGTCCACCAATTCGACAAAATTGAAATGTTCAGCTTCGCAAAACCAGAAGATTCCGAGAAGGAACATCTTTATTTATTAAGTCTACAAGAAAAGTTGATGCAAGGGCTAGAAATTCCATATAGAGTTGTTCATCTTTGTGGCGGAGACACATGTCGAGCATCGGCTTCGACTTTTGATATAGAAAGCTGGATTCCTTCGCAAAACAAATTTCGAGAGACTCATTCTACTTCTAATTGTACAGATTTTCAGGCAAGAAGACTAAAGATAAAGTATAAAGATGGAGACAAAACTAATTTTGTTCATACTTTAAATGCTACTGCTTTCGCAATTGGCAGAACTCTCATTGCGACTCTAGAAAATTATCAACAAAAAGATGGTAGTATTTTAATTCCAAAGGCATTGAAAAAATATTTGAGCTTTAATCATATCAAATAAAATGGAAGAAAAGTTTTTGCAAGTTAAAGGCCTTAAGATATTCACAAGGATTACTGGGAAAGGGGATCCTTTTTTGATTTTACACGGCTGGGGAGCAAGCAGTAGATCTTGGATAAAAATACAGGAGAAATTATCAGAAAATTTTAAAGTTTTTTCTTTAGATTTTCCAGGCTTTGGCAAAAGCGATTTACCCCCTAAAGCGTGGGAGGTTCAAGATTATGTTGAGCTTATAATCGAGTATGCCGAAAAAATAGGGATTCAAAAGTTTTATCTCCTAGGACATTCTTTTGGTGGAAGGGTCTCCATAAAATTAACAGCCCAGCTTCCCGAGAAGATAAATAAATTGATTTTAGTTGATGCTGCAGGGATAAGGGTGAAGAGTGGAATTAAAATTAAATTAATGAAAGTGGCAATTTCTTTTTTAAGTATTTTTAAAATAGTTCCTGGTTTTCAATTGGGAAAAAAGATTTTCTACAAATTTGTATTACGAAGTACGGACTATCTGAAAGTTAGAGGCGTAATGAAGGAAACATTTATAAAAGTTATTGAAGAAGATTTAATGCCATATTTATCTAAAATATCTGTTCCTTCCTTAGTAATCTGGGGCAGGAGAGATAGGTTAGTTCCATTAAAGGATGGATATTTGATGAATAAAGAGATTAAGAGTTCAGAATTAAAGATTTTTAATTGTGATCATTGCCCCCACTTAGAGACGCCAGAGCTCTTAGTCGAAACAATTTTAGATTTTTTAAAATGAAAGTAATATTTCCAGACAATAATCAAAAATGGAATAAATTTCTTTTTGAAAACAAAGGGAGCTTTCTTCAATCGTTTGAATGGGGAGAGTTCCAAAAAAGCCTAGGGAAAAAGGTTTGGAGATTAGAGGCCAGAGAAGGCGGTGAGATTTTTGCACAAGCTCAAGTTATTAAAGAGGATTTTTCTTTTGGGAAAAGTCATTTTTATATTCCTTTTGGCCCATGTTTTAAGAGAGAAGACTCTTTAGAGGTGATTTTTAAAGAAATTCAAGAATTAGCGAAAAAAGAAAATTCAGTTTTTTTAAGGATAGAATCTTTTGCTAAGATCACTATACCAAAAGAATTTTTATTCAAAACAGTTGAAACAAGAATTCAGCCTCAGAAAACCCTTTTATTAAATCTTGAGGAAAGTGAGGAAGAAATTTTCGAAAACTTCTCTTCCGGGACAAGATATAATATTAGATTGTCAGAAAAGAAAGATGTAAAGATTAGATTTGAAGACGAATATATCCCAGAATTTTACAAATTGATTAAAAAAACATCTATTCGCCATAGCTTTACGCCATTTGATGAAAAACATTATATTTCTTTATTTAATGTTAAAAATAATGATTTTAAAGTGAAAATGTGCATAGCAGAACATCAGGGAAAGATAATAGGCACCTATATCCTCGTATTGTTTAATAAAATTGCTTTTTCCCTGCATGGAGCTACGAATCGGGATTATCGGGCATTAAAAGTGTCTAATCTTTTACAATGGGAGAAAATTAAGTTAGCCAAGAGAATGGGTTGCGAAAAATTTGATTTTTGGGGGATTGATAAAGAAAAATGGCCAGGGCTTACTGCATTTAAACAAGGGTTTAACGGGCAAGAGTTGCAATATCCCGCAACAAATGAGATAATTTTTCAGAAATTTTGGTATAAGCTTTATTGTTTTTTAAAAAGATTAAAATAATTTTATGTTTTGTTTGCCTTTAATAATTTTATTTTTTTGGAGCTTGCATTCTCTAAGAAGAATTTTTTTCTTTCTTTATTTCTGGCAATTAAAGGAATATCGCCTAGATAGGTTTTTAGAAGAAGCAAAAAGAAAAAGAAAAATTATTTTTTCTAAGTTTTTCTTTTTAGCTTTAATTTTCTTTTTTCTTTGGCTTATATTCCCAAACAATAGGCTTGTTTTTGAAATTTTAATTTTAATTCTTTATTTATTCTTTGGATCATATTCTACTCTGCTATTTCTAAAAAATAAATGGATTTTTCCTAAATTTACAAAAAAAATTATTCTCTTTTTTGTTTTTGCAGTTATGTCTGAAGCATTTTTAGTTTGGCAATTTTTCAATGATTTTTTCCTCTTTATTTTAGTTCTAGAAATACTATTTCCAATTTTTATCTTTTTATGTTTACGAGTGATTGAAATCCCAGTCTTTTTTACGAAAGAAGCTATGAAAAGAAAGGCTAAAATGAAAATAGAGAAATTCTCTAAATTAACTACGATTGGAATTACTGGATCTTATGGGAAGACCTCCACCAAAGAGATATTGTATTCTTTGTTGTCAAGAGACGAGAATGTTCTTAAGACAAGTGATCATACCAATACGGAAATGGGGGTTGCTAAAACAGTACTAGGATTTTTAAAAGAAAAACACGAGTTTTTTATTTGTGAAATGGCTGCATATAAACGAGGAGAAGTTCAAGCAATTAGCAATATGGTCAAACCGAAAATAGGAATTCTAACAGGGATTAACCAGCAGCATTTATCTCTATTTGGTTCGCAAGAAAATATCATTAAGGGCAAATATGAGCTTATTGAAGCGATACCAGAAAATGGTGTAGCCATTTTTAATGGTGACAATAAGTACTGTTTAGAACTTTATAAAAAGACAAACAAACCTAAAAGGATTTATAGTGTTGAGGAAAAACTAAATGGAGTTAGTTTAGATATATGGGCCGAGGATATAAGAATAGAAAAAGAATTTACCTCTTTTAGAGTAGTGTGTAAAGATAAAGAAACAGCTGATTTTAAAATTAGATTATTAGGGAAACACAGTGTTTCAAATATTCTAGGAGCAATTTGTGTAGCTAAAGAAATTGGAATGTCTTTACAAGATATTTCCGATATTTGTTCTGAAATAAAACCCCAACTTGGAGGAATAATTTTGAAACAGGGGATTAATGGATTAAATATAATTGATTCTAGTTATTCCGCGAATCCGGATGGAGTTATTTCTTCATTAGATTATCTGGATACATGGGGTGGCAAGAAAGCCATCATATTGCCAGGGTTAATAGAGCTAGGATCTTCATCAGAAGAGGTGCATAGAAAAATTGAGAAAAAGATAGAAGAGGTTTGTGATATAGCAATAACCACGAGCAAGGGAGTATTTAAAAAAATTAATTTTATTTCAGATACTAAAGAAATTATTGAAAAACTGGAAGGGGTTGATGTTGTTTTGCTAGAGGGAAGGATTCCACGAGATTTGGTAAATAAATTATTAATAAATAATAATTAATTTAATTATGTCTTTTAAATTTCCGATATTTATTTCGCTTTCACCAAACGTAGAAAAAGACGACATTTTTTTATGTTTCAAGTTGCTTTTTAGCAAAAAAGGTGGCAAAGCGATTAAGTTATTGGAAGAAAAATTTAAAAACTTTGGTTATAGCTCCTCTTTTAATAGCGGGAGAATAGCTTTTTTAGCAATTCTGAAGAGTTTAGAGTTTAATAAAGACGATGAAGTAATGATTCAGGCATTCACTTGTAATGCAGCCGTTAATCCAATCCTTTGGGCAGGCTTGAAGCCTGTTTTTATAGATATTAAAAAAGATACACTAAATATCGATCCTGAGGAATTAGAGAAGAAAATAAGTAGCAAAACTAAAGCAATTGTTGTTCAACACACCTTTGGAAAGCCCGCTGAATTAGATAGAATTTTAAAAATTTGCGAAAAGCATAATTTAATTTTAATTGAAGATTGTGCTCATTCTCTTGGCGGAGACTATAATGGCAAGAAACTTGGAAGATTTGGTAAGGCTGCGTTTTTTAGCCTAGGAAGAGATAAAATAATATCTTCAGTCTATGGAGGGATGGCTGTTACCCAAGATAAAATTTTAGGAGAAAAAATACAAAAATTTCAACAACAATTAAAATTCCCTTCGTTTTTCTGGATTCAAAAACAATTATGGCACCCTATTTTAACTAAAATAATCATAATTCCATTGTATGCATTTTTTGGTTTAGGGAAATATAAGTTGATAGCATTACAAAAATTAGGGATTTTATCTAAGGCAGTTCATAAAATGGAGAAACAAGGAAAAATGCCTAAATATTTATTGAAAAAAATGCCCAATGCTTTAGCGGCCTTAGGATTGCATCAGTTTGAAAAATTAGAAAGGTTTAATAATCATAGATACGAGATTGCTAAAATTTATAACCCTAATACAGAAAAAAGAGTATACATGCGCTATCCTGTTTTTGTAAAAGATAGCGATAAATTATTAAAGAAATTTAAAGAAAGAGGTATCTATCTTAATGATGGTTGGAGAAAAACAGTTGTTGTTCCTATCGGTACTAGCAATACAAAAATGGGATATAGTGATTCCTGTCATATTGCAGAAGATGTAGCAAGCCATATTTTAAATTTACCTACTCATATTAATATTTCCATTAAGAAGGCTGAAATAATAAAAAATCTCTTGAAAGAATTTCAAGAGTAAAGATATTTCTTAAATGAAGTGTGGAGGTCTCTCTCTTGAGAGACCCCCATAATTGATGCTAGTGATCCCAGAGGCCGAATGTAAGTCCGGCTTCGATTTTGTGAATGGTGCCTTCGATCCACATTCCAGAAGAAAAGCTTTGGCCATACCATAGATTGGTCAAGCCAATGATTATGCTTGCTTTTTCTGGTCCGCAGCTTTTTTTATAATAACCAAGGCCTAGATAAAAGAAGCGAGTGCTTCCAAATCGTAGTGTAGGTGTAGAACATACTGGTACCTTTAGCTCTGCTTCCAAATATCCGCGGGCAGGAGAGCAACAGATCCATTCGTTTGTAATGTACTGGAACCGGAAGTAATCGAATGCCGGGATTCCTATTTTGAAATAGGGACCGAGAAGTGCTCCACAGTCAGAATCGGCGAACATCAATCCGGACCAGAATACCGGCGGGGCTGATGATTCCAGCAATACTCCGATGTTGAGCTTTGAGAAAGATCTACCAAGATTTGCTTGAATCCCAACCTCGATGCCGTCAATGCCACAAATTGAATTTTGCGCACTGATTCCGATGCTCATCGCGAACAACATCACCGCAATCGCTAATACGATTTTCTTTTTCACGATTCTCCCTCCTTTGGGTTTTCTTATCATACGAAAGAATATGGAGAATGTCAAGAGTTTTATATAAAAAAACGGGGCCTTAGATTTGAGGCCCCATTAGAGTTTTGTATATTCGCCCTTACTAGAAAAAGTAGGCGAAACCAAATTCAATGTGCAATGGCTCACGTATTCCAGGGCACATAGTCTCATGTGGAAAATGTGCCTCTACCCAAATTTCGGCTCCGATATCGGGGAAAACAGCATCAACACCTACAAAAAATACATGCTGTTGGGAGCGGATCGGATTTTTGCCGCAGATTTTCAATTCAGTGTATCGGTATCCGATGTTCATCGGCCAGACAGTGTCTTGTCTGATCATGTAGAGGGCGATTGGGCATTTGAATTCAATCTCTCCATAATAAGACGGACATTCAATTCCTGCCAGCATTTTCCCCTCAATAATATTGAAGGTAAAAATGCCGATTTTTGCATATCCGCCGAACATCGGTTCTGCCTGTATGTTGGCAATAGATCCGCCGAGGCCGAGATTCAAGTGTCCACGCGTCATCATCCCGAAGTCAGCTTCAAAGAACATTGGAGAAGGAACTCCTATCTGGAGGGCAAACTCGAATCCTTTGATGCAACGGTTTTGCAGCGAATCCATCATTGGCGTCGTTTGTGCTGTTGCCGTGCCAACAAAAACCAATACCAGAAGAACCATCCATGCTATACTAATCTTTCTTTTCATTCTGCACCTCCTGTGCATTGCAAGTTATTTTATTCTACATAATAGAGTGATTCCGTCAAGTAATATTTTGCTTGACAGCTTTATATTTTTTGGCTAAGGTATATTACTGCATTAGAGATAGAATATCGCAGAAAAAAATTCTAGGAGGCAGAGAAATGAAGAGAATGTTGCTTGTCACAGGATTGATGGTTGTGCTCCTCGTCATAGGAGTTGTAGCTGTTTCGGGTGTTCAAATCGGAAATCGGAATTTCTCAGGATCGCTACTACCGGTTGGAGTACGTCTGAACGAAGATATGTTCTCTGGCAAGGTTGATTTACCAGCTAATGGTTATCTCTACGTGTTTTACAAGGGAGGGCCTGATGCAGATCAGTATTTGATCTTTCCCAACAAGGAGAATCCTTCGGAATATCGAGCTGTTGGATTGAACAGCATTGATCTTTCTATGCTCTATCCGATGTATAGAGCACAGAAACTTACTGTTGTCTTTTCTCGGCACAAGCTACTGAACATTGATTTCGGTCTTGCAACAGAGAGATTTCTTTTGGTGGACGAGATTGATCAATACAATTTTTGGCTTGGGCCTAGCTCATCCTCCGTTTGGGTCGCAGAACTATATATCCCTTCGACAACTGTTGGAGCCGGTTCTTGCTGGTGGACTACGATCAGACGTCCTGTGTGTCCGCCGAGACCTGTGTCCATCTGTTGTTATCAGCCGAGACCATGTTGTTCTGTCGGTTGCCCTCAAACCCCTTGCCTTTTGTGGTGGTGGTTGTTGGGCTTCATTATTCTTCATTAGATCTATCTCTTGAGAGGAGCTATTCGTTGGCTCCTCTCCTTTTTTATAATAAACTTGACAAATTAAAGAATTATGATAATCTCTATAGAGAAAGAAGCTCTTATTATCTCAATAGGGTAATTTAACAATCTAAGAAACACGGGAGGTGTTTCGTATGTTGCGACGTTGCTTAACTGTAGTAGTAGTCGTCGTGATCGGTTTGGTCTTAGCGAACTGTAGCGCACTTTTCAACGATGATCCAATCGCTGCATTTTCGTGGAGTCCACAGCCGGTCGATGCTGGCACAGAAGTTACATTCAGTTCGACATCTACTGATTCGGACGGAAACATTATTTCCTGGGAATGGACTTTCGGTGATGGAACTCGGGGTAGCGGACATCTAGCCCCGCACACATTCGTAGATGATGGCGTTTATACGGTTACCCTGACAGTGACCGATAACTGTGGAGCTACGAACTCGGTTAGCCGTTTAGTAAGCATTTCCAACCCGGAACCGGTTATCGGGAGAATGACGGTAAAGGATTTAGACAGGTGTGGTAGTTGTGTTTATTCCATCTGTCATAGGATTGAAGCCACTCTCGAGAATGTAGTAGACGTGGCCGGGATTGAACCAAAACGAGTAGTCTCTGCTTCGATTGATTTCGGCGATGGTGCTGGCTCTGTTTTTTCTGGGTTTTCAGCCATTTATGTCTACAAGTGGGCTGGAGACTATACAATTACAGGGACAGTCATTGACGATGATGGAGCTATGACGAGCGTGAGGCGCAAAGTTAGGATCAAGTATTATCCACCGCTCAAGCCGGTTGTTCAGTTGAGACCGTCACCAAGATGTGTAGATCTCGGCGAAAGGATATGTTTCTACGTTCACGCATATGATCGTGAAGAATGCGCGCCCTGTCCGTGGCCATGCGATCCTCCGTGTGAATACTTCGATCCCTGTCCGTCGCCATGCGATCCTCCGTGCCTAAGAACTGATCCGTGTGCTGTGGATGGAGTGACACTTCAGAACTATGAAGCAAGCAATCTTGTTGCTTCACCTCTGAATTTATTCGATTACGAAACGATGAGCCACTATGGACCGAACAACGGCATTGTGAGAATCAGGGTGGTCGTAATTGATCCGAATGGTCGTTGTAGAGCCTACGACACTTGCAACGAATGTTCCGGTAACCTTAGTCTTTCCGATCCCAGGTTCTGTGTGAATTTCAACATTTGCGGACGATGGGAGATCAAATTTGTCGCATACGACGATGATGGTCAATCTACCGGATATGTTCACAAGGTCAACGTTTCCTAGTATCGAATTTCATGGGGGTAAGACGCCAAGCGCCTTGCCCCTATTTTCTTTTTAAGGCAGAATAAAAGATATGCAAGAAATTGAAAAAGCAATTGAAATATTAAAAAAAGGTGGGATAATTGCTTATCCAACAGACACTCTTTACGGAATTGGGTGTAATGTTTTTGATCTGGAAGCAGTTCAGCGTGTTTTTGAATTAAAAAATAGAGATTTTAGCAAGCCATTATCAATAGCAGTTTCCGATTTTAAAATGCTTGATAAAATAGCTTTTACAACAGAAGAAGAAAAAGCAATACTAAAAAAACTTTTACCAGGATCATTCACTATTATTTTATTAAAAAAACCGATTATTTCTGATTTAATAACCGCTGGAAGTCGATTTGTAGGAATTAGAATACCAGAGCATGAAATTACTCTTGAATTAATAAAAAAAGCGGATTTTCCTATTATTACTACTTCAGCTAATATTTCTGGGAACGAACCGCCAGTAAGTGCCAAAGAGGTTGATTTAGAGGTTCAGTTTATGCTAAGAGGAGAATGTAAGCATAAAAAACCTTCAACTGTTATAGATTTAAAAAATAGGAAGATAATAAGGCAAGGAGTAGGGAAAATTAGTAACCTATAATCATTAAAATAAATAAAACTATGATTAAAGAAATTTTTTATACTATTCTAATTGTTTTGATTGCCATTACTCTCGGGGGTTTAGTATATCTTTTTCTGCCACAAATAGGAGGATCATCAGAAACAATGACTATAAGGATCTTTTTTAGTAACACTTACGAGGATCCAGAATCATTTTTTTGCGATACAGTGTATTTTGTTGAGAGACAGATCAAAAAAACAGAAACTCCAATTTATTCTACTATTGAAGAGATGTTAGAAGGACCCAATAAAATAGAAAAGCAAGGCGGATTTTTTACCAACATAGATGATAATGTCAAAATTCAAAATTTAAGCATTCAAAACGGAACAGCTAGAATTGATTTTAATAAATCTTTGGAACAAAGCGCGCAGGGATCTTGTAAAACAATGGGGATGGTCGCTCAAATTATTCATACATTAAAAGAGTTCGAAGAAGTTGACGAAGTCATCATCTCTATAGATGGCAGAACAGTGGATATTTTACAGCCGTAAATGCGCTATAAACCTATTGCAATCAAGCTTGGCTTATTAGCTCAGCTTTATTTTATATGCTAAAATATTCATAATGATAAAGGAAATATCTACAAAAGAAGAATGGGAAGGATTTCTAATCCAATCTAAGGAAAAGACATTTTTACATTCTTGGAATTGGGGTGAATTTAATAAATCAATTAAAAAAAAGATTTGGAGGATTGGAGTTTATGACAAAAATGACCTTTTTGCTGTTTGTCTTGTTCTTAAAATAAATGCAAAAAGAGGAACATATCTATTAGTCGAACATGGGCCGATAATAAAAGAAAAGACAGAGAATAGAAAACATGAAATAATGGAAGAATTTTTAGAGCATTTAAAGATTCTCTCTTTAAAAGAAAAAGTTAGCTTTATTAGAATTTGTCCTGTTTGGAAAAAGAACGAAGAAAATACAAAAGTATTTAAAGATATAGGTTTTAGAAAAGCAGTAATGCACGAGCGCCCAGAAGTCAGCTGGGTTTTACCTCTTAAAAAAATCGAAGAGGAACTTTTGAAAGAAATGAGAAAAACAACTCGTTATTTAATTCGTCAGGCATTAAAAAATCCAGATATAGAGATTATAAAAAGCAAAGACTTAAAAGATGTAGAAATTTTTAATAATATTTATCAAGAAACAGTATCTAGGCAAAATTTTTCTCCATTTTCTTTGGATTATTTAAAAAACGAATTTTTATCTTTTACAGACGATGATCAAATATATATTCTGCTTGGGAAATATAAGGATGAGATTGTATCTGGTGCAATGATTATTTTTTGGCAGAACAGTGCCTTTTATCACCAAGGCGCTTCTCTAAGAAAATTTTCTAAAATTCCTGTAAGTTATCTTTTACAATGGGAAGCGATTAAAGAAGCTAAAAATAGGGGATTAGAATATTATAGTTTTTGGGGAATTGCTCCGGAAACTGAAGACAATCACCCTTGGAAAGGTTTAACATTATTTAAAAAAGGCTTTGGTGGAGAAAAGGAAGAATACGTTCAAACTCAGGATTTTGTTATTTCTCGAAAGTATTGGTTAAATTATATCGTTGAACGTTTTAGAAAAATAAAAAGAGGATTTTAGTGCTATGGCTAAAAATCAAAAATATTATTCAAGGAAAAAATATAGTCGTTTAAAGAAAAAGAAATCGATTTTTAAGAATCGTTTTTTTTGGTTTTCTATTCTAGGAATTACGGTTTTTGCTGGCCTTTTTTATTTTCTTATTTTCTCACCAGTTTTTCAGATAAAAACTATTGTAGTTGAGGGGACATATTTTGTAAATGTCGCAGAGGTTAGGGAAGGAATAAATAGAATAACAGAGAAAAATATTTTATTTTTTCCAACTAAAAGCATGTTTGTTCTAAGAAAAAGAGAAGTCAAAAATTATGTATCTGAGAATTTTTTTCCTGTTAAGGAGATAATTGTTAAAAAGAAATTCTTTAATCAATTATCAATAAAGATTCAGGAGAAAGAGGCTAAAGCTATTTATTGTACAGATGAATGTTTTCTAGCAGACAAGGAAGGGTTTGTATTTCAATCTATTGGCAAAGAAACAGCATCTAACGCTTTGCCAATAATTTTTTTCGAATATAACATAGCTTCAGAAGATAAACTACTAGATGAAGCATTATTAGAATTTATTTCTTTAATTAATACAAGGTTAAAAGAAAGAGCAAATATTAACATTCAAGAATTTAGAGTTTTTCCTTCCAAAATAGAGGCAAAGACAGAGACTGGTCTTACCCTTTATTTCTCTTCCGAAAAGAGCCCGGATTTACAAATAGAAGATTTAATTTTACTTTTAAACGATGAAGTTTTATTGGAAATCGAAGCATTAGAATATATTGACCTTCGCTTTGATAAGATATTTTGCAAATAAGAAAACGGAGAACAATTTAGTTCTCCGTTTAATGATACGGTATTGAAGTTATCTAATCGATATAATACACAAATATCGAGTTACCAATACGAATAGGCTCGTAGTTGTTAAGCCAAGCTAGAGAGGTTGCGTCTCTATCGTATCCTGGAGCAGGAATAGCTCGTCTTTCTTGTAGAAGTGTAGCAGAAATAGCAATCCATCCTTTATTCTTGGCCTCGTCTTCATCTACCCATGCTTGTGCTAAATTGTCGCCCAGACGATAACTTGTATTGTCTCCTCCGAAATAGGAAACATTAATTTTTTCAATATTATTTTCTTCTACGAATTGAGCCAATCGTTTTAGATCTTGACCCCAATCATAATTTGAATCTACGGCATATTTATAGCCATTTCCCGAACCACCAACAAGTTCATTGTAATATGAAATGTAGTGTGGAAAAGCTATAACAGAAGCAATTATATACCAAAGCATTAAAGCGCCAAGTAAACAGCTAATAATTAGTTTAGGCTGTTTTTTCATCTTATTCATAGAGCGGGATAGTCCAACAGAAATTAGAATATACATAATTGGGAATACTGGTAGAATATGTCTTACTCCAAGATTTAGGTTCCCAAGAATAGAGGTTGCCCAGTATATAATAAAGAAGATTAAGAGAGAGAATTCAGCCAAATGATCTAATATCCACTGCTTAAAGCGTTTCCCAATTTTTTTAAATAGCCCTGCTTTTTTAACCGCAGCGAGCCAAAGCCCCATAACTAATAGAGTTAAAAAATGAAAAGATAACGGTGCCTTTAAAACATACATCACTGGGAAATATTCTTTCCACGAACTAATCGTAACTTTGCCGAGAAAATATACGGTATTTCCTCGGGCAACCCTGCTTGTTGCCATTAATAAGCCAAATGCATATTGTGTAATTGGCCTCATAACTGGGTTATCAACAGCATTAATAAAGAAGTTATTTATAGCAGTATCTTCTAGAATTGTTTCCATGTCGCTAATTTGTTGTTCTGCTGGATAGTTTACAATATGCAGTTGATATAGTGGCCAAATAACTAGAAATAATCCTACTAAACCCGCAACAATAGTTAGTCCGATATACTTAAAGACAGTTTTTATTCTCTTGCTTTGTAACCATGCGTACACAACAGTAGCTAAGCCTAGAGAAGGGACTAGAAGAACCAGAGAGAATTTTAAACACATTGCTATACCAAACATTATTCCAGCTATGAGAACATTTTTGGCAGATGGGTTTCTTAAAAACTTTGTCCAAAAATAGGTAGCAATCAAAAATCCAAAAACAGCAGCTATATCTGTAGTCACAAGTCTTCCATGCGCCAGAAAAGAAGGAGAGAATGAAAATAATGTTAAAGCTAAGAGCGCTGGCTTATTACCACCTAATTTTCTAACCCAGAAGAAAATAAACCAACCAGTTAGTAAAAGAAGTAGAATCATTGGGATTCGAGACCAAAAAATAATTTGATCTGCATCATTCCCTGATTTAAAAATAAATTGTTCGCCTGACTCCCATTGTCCATTGAGATCTTCAGTCCAGGAAGAGTGTTCAGTTGGGAATTTTAAGTCTAAAAATAGAAGAGGAATCGCTGACAAGTCCTTAGCTAGTGGTGGGTGTTCTGGATTTAAGCGATAATCTTGAAATGCTAAATATGAATATCCGGACGGAATATGAGCCTTTTCATCCATTGTTAAAGACATGTTTTGGATGCTTAAAATGCTTAAAAGAAAGCATATTCCTAAAATAACGGCAGCTATAATATTTGTAACCGAATTAGTTAATTTCATATACTTTTACATTATTAATTGTTTTAATTAAACCATTAGGAAATAAAATTTCTAATTCATTTGAAATTTGATCATCGAATCGCATAGGAATGATAATAATTTTGTTATCTTCGTCTTTAATTTCGTTCATTTGTTCAGGCTTTAAATAAATGGCTCTTAACTCATTATATTCCATTCTTTCTGTAAACATAATTGTTTGGGCTGATACAGGCGGGCCATCAGGATAAGGAACTGCAGTACCACCTTCATTAACAATGATATATTTTGAAACTTCCGCAGGCAAAGAATTAAGTGTATTGCCGATATTTACAAATCTTTCAGTAAATGCACCGGCAATATTAGAATTTTTTCCCCAAGCATCAAAATATTTTTGGAATTGAGCAGTAAATAAGCTAAAGAATAAAAAGGCAATAATAAAATAAAGGAAGGATTTAAGAAATTTATCTTTTGGTTTTAAAATAAACCATTTATAGGTTTTTAATTTTTCAAAAAGCCAATATCCTCCTAGGGCAGTAAAGATATAAATAACTGGGATAATTCCAATAGTTCTAAGAGCATGAGGAAGCCCTTCATATGTTAGGGCACCTGGCAGAATCATTACGAAAAACCATCCGAAAAGGAAAGAATAAACAGAAAGAACTTGATATTCTTTATTCTTCCAACAAGAAAAGAATTTTTTGAAAGAGAAAATAAAACCAACAAGGAATAGTAATCCAATAGGCCATAGAAGTTGCGGCGAGCCTGATAAATTGTGTCTCCAATTAAAATCTCCTGAAATATTAAACATTCCCAAATGCCTTATTAAGCTAATAAAGAATGATTTGATAACATTATCTTGGGAAAAAATTGAGATTGGTCCTAGTCGGCCAAAAAAGTCAGCTGGTCGAGCAAGAAAATGAAGGCCTAAGGGAACGAATACTATTATTGTAGAAATTATAAAAGAGAATGCAGATAAGAAGAATTTCTTTAATTGTTTTTCTTTTTTAAAGACAAAGAAATAGGGGACAACAATAAATGGCAAGATGAGAAAAGCTAAACGGAAAGAAGAATAAGTATAAAATCCAAGACCAAAAAATATTCCAGAGACAATAAGAGAAAAAATATTTTTCTTTCTTAATCCTTTAAAGAAAAAATAGAAAGAAAATACAAGAATAAGAGGGAGGAAAGCCCCCCTAAATCCAATTCTAGAAAAAATAATATGCCAAAAAGAGATTGCAAGAAAAAAACTTGCTAATAAGGCAAGTAAATTTGATTTTTCAATTTTAAATTTTAAAGTTTGATATAGCTCCCTAGACAACAGATATAATCCGAGAACAGTTAGAATGCCCGCAAGAGCAGAGACTAATCGTAGAGAAAAGGGGCTAGGGTCAAATGCTTTAAAACTTAAATTCACTAAATTCATATATAGTCCCTCTCTGCCATTATTCTCGGGATAAAATGCTTTGCCTGGATTTGTAAAAGCATCATTAGCATTCATTGCCTCATCTGGATAGAGACCAGGAGGAGTACTGTCTAAGGCATACAACCGCAGGAATCCAGCTAGCAGAAGGATAATTCCTAGAAATATAATAGTCTTTTTATTTGTTTTCCACATTAGAGTATTTTACCAAAAATTTTATTGCAAGCATAGTGGAAAAGATTTTTACATGATCATAGATCTCTTTTTATGAATTTTTCGAATAAGATTAGTAAAGATTTCATCTATTTTCTTAATATTATCAATTCTTGACAAATAAGCTTATCCGTGTAGAATAAAATTACTTATTTTTTCGAATATATGACAACAAAACCAAAAAAAGAGAAAATAAAAGCCAAACTTCCAGCAGACGAGATTCAAAAATTATCTAAAAAAGTAAAAGAAATAGAAAAAGAGAAAGAAGAATATTTAGCACTGGCTCAGAGATGTAAGGCTGATTTTTTGAATTACAAAAAGGAAGAAGGGGAGAGAATTAAAGAACTTATTGATTTTGAAAAAGAAGGCTGGACACTAGAGCTATTATCTATCTTAGATTATTTTGAAAGCGCTGAAGCAGGGATTACTGAAGAAGAGAAAAATTCTCCGATTCTTAAAGGGTTTTTGCAAATACAAAAATATTTTGAAGATTTTTTAAAGAATCAAGGAGTAGAAACTCTAGACACGCAAGTCAGCACAAAGTTTGATCCTAACTTTGATGAAGTTATAGAAGTTAAAGAAGATAAAAAGAAAGAAGAAGGAATAATATTGGAAGTTATCCAAAAGGGATATAAGTTAGATAATAAACTTATTCGTCCATCTAAAGTAAAGGTTTCAGAAAAAAATAAATTAGAAATTAATAATTAAGAATAATTTAAACTTATGTCTAAAATTTTAGGAATCGATCTTGGAACAACTAACTCTGCAATGGCTTCAATCGTTAATGGAGAGTCAAGCATTATAAATAACAAAGAAGGAGCGAGAACTACGCCTTCAATTGTTGCTATGACTAAAAACAACGAAAGGTTAGTAGGTGTTTTAGCCAAGAGACAACAAATTACTAATCCAGAAAATACGGTTTTTTCTATTAAACGTTTAATAGGTCGTAAGTTTTCTGATCCAGAAGTTCAGAAAGATTTAAAGCTTTTGCCTTACCAAATAAAAGAATCAAATGATGGCGGGGTAGAAATAAAGATGGGAGAAAAATGGTATCAACCATTTGAAATTTCAGCAATGATTTTACAAAAATTAAAACAAGATGCAGAAGACAGACTAGGAGAAAAGATTGAAGAAGCTATTATTACTTGTCCTGCATATTTCGACGACTCTCAGAGAAAAGCAACTAAAGTGGCCGGAGAGATTGCTGGCTTTAAAGTAAGGCGAGTTATTAACGAACCAACAGCAGCGGCTTTAGCCTATGGATTAACTAAAAAGACAGAACAACAAATTGTTGTTTATGATTTTGGAGGAGGAACATTTGATATTTCGATTTTAGACGTTAGCGAGGATACAGTAGAAGTTAAGGCTACTAACGGAAATACCCATTTAGGTGGAGATGATTTTGATCAAAAAATCATTGATTGGCTAGTTAATGAATTTAATAAAGATCAGGGAATTGATTTGTCAAAAGATAAATTAGCCCTTCAAAGATTAAAAGAAGCAGCAGAAAAAGCAAAGATAGAACTTTCTAGCGCTTTAGAAACTGATATTAATCTTCCTTTTGTGACTTCTGACGCATCCGGACCAAAGCATTTGAATTACAAGCTTTCTCGAGCCCAATTTGAAGAAATGGTTAAAGAATATATTGTTTCGTCTATTGAGTTAGTGAAAAAAACACTTCAAGATGCTAATTTTGAAACAAAAGATATTGATGAAATCATTTTAGTAGGAGGGCAAACAAGAATGCCAAAAATACAAGAAGAAATTAAGAATCTTTTAGGAAAAGAGGCGAGGAAAGATATTAACCCAGACGAGGTTGTCGCTGCAGGAGCAGCAATTCAAGCAGGCATTTTGCAAGGAGACATGAAAGACGTTCTTCTTCTAGATGTTATTCCTCTTTCATTAGGCATTGAAACATTAGGTGGAGTGAATACTATTTTGATTGCCAAAAATACTACGATTCCAACTTCAAAAACACAGGTCTTTTCTACAGCGACAGATGGTCAGCCTTCTGTAGAAATTAGAGTTTTACAAGGAGAAAGATCTATGGCTAATGATAGCAAACAGTTAGGCAGATTCATTTTAGACGGTATTCCTGCAGCTCCAAGAGGGGTTCCTCAAATTGAAGTTATCTTTGAGATTGATGCAAATGGTATTTTAAAAGTTTCGGCTAAAGATAAGGGAACAGGAAAAGAACAATCTATTAGAATAGAAGGTTCTTGCGGGGTTTCTGACGAAGAGGTGGAAAAAATGAAAAAACAAGCCGAGATTCATGCAGAAGAAGATAAAAAGAAAAAGGAATTAATTGAAACCAAAAATCAGGCAGAGGCCTTGATTTACAGTTGTGAAAAAACCTTAAAGGATTCAAAAGATAAAATCCCTGATGATGTTAAAAAAGAAATTAATTCCAAAGTAGAAGAATTGAAGAAAGTTAAAGAAAGTGATAAAATAGAAGAAATAAAGAAATTAAGCGAGGAACTTTCCGAAGCAATACAGAAAGCAGGAGCTGATCTTTATAAAGAACAGCAAGCCCAGGCATCAGAGACACAAGAAACAAAAGAAGAAGCACCGAAAACAGAAGAAGGAGAGGTAACAGAAGAAAAAGAGGATGATCAGTCAAAAGATGGAAAGAACGATCAAGACAAAAAAGATTAATTTACTAACAATCAATGCCTGAAGATTATTACAAGATTTTAGGCGTTTCTAGAGAAGCCTCTCAACCAGAGATTAAAAAGGCCTTTAGGCGCCTTGCTCACAAACATCATCCTGACAAGGGTGGAGATGATAAGCAATTTCATAAGATAAACGAAGCTTATCAAGTGCTTTCAGATAAACAAAAGAAAAGTCAGTATGATCAATTTGGTAGCACCTTCGATAACATGGGCCAGGGTGGCCCTGGAGGAGGTTTTGCGGGTTTTGATTTTGGTTCTTTTGGACAAAGAGCTCAGGCTGGTGGAGCTGGATTTAATTTTGAGAATCTAGGCGATATTTTTGAAGAATTTTTTAGTAAGGAAAAACAACAAAGGAAAGAAGATTTAAGAAGGGGAAATGATATTCAATTAGACATAGAGATTAAACTAGAGGATGTTTTACAGCCTCAAAAGAGGGAATTTTCTATTTATAAATATGAGACATGTTCTCGTTGCAAAGGAAGTGGAGCGGAACCTGGAGTAAAAATCAAAGAATGCTCAACTTGTCGTGGAGAAGGCCACGTTCAGCAAATTAGAAAAACAATTTTTGGAACAATGACGCAAAATACTGTCTGTCCAACTTGTCACGGCGAAGGAAGCCTTCCTGAAAAATTATGTAACGTATGTGGCGGCGAGGGACGCGTTAAGAACAATGAAAAAATAAATATTGTTATTCCTGCAGGCGTTGATTCGGGGCAAGTCATAAAATTTCGAGAAAAGGGCGATGTCGGGAAAAGAAATGGCGCACCAGGAGATTTGTTCGTAAGAATTTTTGTAAAACAACATTCTGTTTTTCAAAGAAAAGGAGACGATTTGTATACAACAATTCCAGTTACATTTTCTCAAATTGCGTTAGGTGATCAAGTTGAAATTCCAAATCTGGAGATTGGGAAGAAAGCATATTTAAAAATACCAGCTGCAACAGAGCCAGGGAAGATTTTTAGGATATCTCAAAAAGGAGTTCCAAGATTTTCTAGTTATGGGCGAGGGAATCTTTATGTTGAAATAATAGTGGATAGCCCAAAGAGGTTAACAAGAAAGCAGAAGGATTTATTAAAAAAATTAAAAGAACAAGGATTATAATATTAGCCCCGCTAACTCAACGGTAGAGTAGTTGCCTTTTAAGCAAAAAGTTGGAGGTTCGAATCCTCCGCGGGGCACTAGTAAAACAGCTGAAGAGCTGTTTTTTTTATTAAAACTTGATTGATAAGAATTTTATTTGATGTCTGCAGCATGACGGTTTTTAGAGGGTGGATGTTGACTTTAAGATTAAATAACGTAGAATTATTAACAAAAGGAGGCGGTCATGTTTGCTAAGTATTGTGTGACAG
>JAYENY010000011.1:0-37150 GCA_034722415.1 Patescibacteria group bacterium | reverse complement strand
TATCTCTAAATCTTTCGGGATAACGTGTTCGCACTATTAAATTATCATCCCTCATAATTTTGCCTCTTTTGCTTAATTCGAAAAAAAGAAAAGAATCCTCAGAATATTTTTTTTTATCGGAATATCCTCCAATTACTTTTAGCTCCGATGCTAATACAGCATTATTTGCTCCTGGCAAAATATTCGGCGTTACTATTTTCTTAAAAAAACTATTAAAAATAACATCTTTAAAGCTATTGGATAATGCCCAATACGAATTTTCGTCTATGGTAGTGAGAAAACCTCCAACAGCGATAATGTTATTATTTTTAAAATTATCGTGTATCCGTTCTAGCCAATCGGATGGGACAATTGAATCTCCGTCTGTTCTTGCTATTATACTCCCTGATGCAATCTTGAGCCCTGCATTTAGCGCCTTTGCCTGTCCCCCATTCTGCTTCTTATCAATTACTTTTATTTTATCTCTATATTTATTTAAAATTTCAACACTTTTATCAGTCGAACCATCATTAACCGCAATTATTTCATAATCATTAAGGGTTTGTTTAATTAGTGATTCTATTGTTTTTGCAATATTCTTCTCCTCGTTATATACGGGAATAATTACTGAAATTCGCATTTTTCTTATTATTAATTAAAATTAATTTAAATTATAATTGCCGAATTCAAAAAATTTTTAAAAAGTAGAGTTGGAATTAAATGCTTCTGATTAAAAAATCTAATTTTTAAACTCTCAAACTCGTCTAGACGCTTAATTGATTATTTTGCAATTAAATCTCTCGAAAAAGGAGTACCTCGTTTAATTGATCTTTTAGCTTGCTTACCAAGAATTTCATATAAAAATCTTGGACTTAAGCCATCTCCGGGACGAATAGAACAAACATTCTTTAAAGTAAATTCCTCTCCGCTTTCCATATCTTTTACTACGAATAAAGATCTAGCAAACTTTCTATTTTTTTTGCCATTTTTACTCAACCTATAAGACGCGCTCCCCAAGGCTTTTTCTGCCTCTCTCACTCTATCTACCATTTCCTTAAATTCTCCAGGAGTCAATGAAAACGGAGCATCGGCACCACCGGACTTTCTATCTAAAATTAAATGTTTCTCTATCACTCTAGCTCCAAGAGCAACCGCCGCTATCGGAACTGAAGCTGTTAGCGTATGATCAGATAGTCCTATGATAGTCTTAAGATCCTTAGATAAGAGAGGAATTGTCATTAAATTTACTTCTTCTAGGGGAGTCGGATAAGCGCTGACACATTTTAGAAAAATTATCTGATTATTCCCAGCTCTTCTACAAGTATCAGCTACTTCTTTTAACTCAGAAAAAGTAGCAATCCCTGTAGAAATAATTATCGGCTTCTTCTTTTTCGCCACATATTCAATCAACGGAATATCTGTCACTTCAAAGGAAGCAATTTTATATACTGATACATTTAATTTTTCTAAAAAATTAACGGAGGTTATGTCAAATACTGAAGAAAAGAATATTAACCCTTCTTTTTCTACAAGTTTTTTTAATTTCGGCATCCATTCCCATGGAGTATAGTTTTCTTCATAAAGTTGATAAAGAGTTTTCCCGTCCCATATTGTTCCCTGTTTTATTTTAAAATATTTGTTATCGCAATCTAAAGTTATCAGTTCTGGTTTATATGCTTGAAATTTTATCGCATCTACTCCTGCTTCTTTCGCTTTTTTTATTAACTTTACCGCTGTATTAAATTCCTGAAAATGGTTTCCTGAAATCTCAGCTATAATGAAGACTGGATGATTTTTCCCTATTTTCCTATTCCCAATTTTAATTTCTTGTTTCATGTTTAGTTAAATAAAAAATTCCTTCATTAACGGTTGCTAAATCATCTTTATACTTTTTAACTTTTTCCACTTCTTCTAAAAATAAATCCTGGCCCATTCTCCTTCTTCCGTCAGGGATTTTAAGAAAATCTAAATTAACAGATTGATTTATTAATTCAATCTGAAGCTCCATTTCTTCAGATCTTTTTAAAAAAGTTAAAAATACTCTCGGCTGATGATATAGAGACGCTACTAAGATTAATGTCTTCCATTTCTTTTCCTTTGTTAAATTTAAAACATTTTTAGCTTGCTCCTTGGTATTAAGGGAAGAATCCTCAACTATTATAGCTGTGGATTTCACTCCTTTCTTTTTTAACCATTCAACCATTTCAGTTAAAAAAATATGTGAGCTGCCTTTTCTTAATTGATTGTTTCCAGAAACTACGATTTTTTTGGAAAAACCACTTTTAAAAAGTTCTAGAACTTTTTCTCCTCGATCATATCTGTCTCCTTGAAGCCAAATAATTACATCTGATTTCTTGGGTTGTTGCTTTTTTATTAAGTCTAAAAGCTTAACTATTTTTTTGTCCTCTAAATTTGCAAAATATACTTCATCCATTTTCCTTCTGTTGTATCTAATTTAAAATTTAATTTTTCAAACAACCTCCTAGAGGCAATATTTTCCAAATTAATTGTAGCTATTAATATTTTTACTCTATTTCGTTTCTTTATTTCCGCTATAGCAAGGCTCAGGGACTTAGCAGCAAACCCCTTCCCCCGAAATTCATCTAGAAGAGAAATGCTGACTTCTGCCTTATCAGAATCTTGAAAATCAAATCTAATTTGCCCAACTAGTGTTTTGTAATTTTGAATTAAAAAAATTTCTTTATTCTTAACTCCTAAAAGGATCGGTAAAACCCAATCAACGTGTTCTTTCCAGTTAACAGAATGTTGTTGCCGAGAATACTTGGAAACACTTGATTGGTTTCTTAAGTACCATAAAAACTCTATATCAGAATAATTTGCTTTTCTTATAAAAATTTTCTTGGAAAATTTCATAATCACTTTATCGATATTAATATTTTATTCATTCTTTCTATTTTAAATATAGCTTACGCTCTTTCTTAAAAAACCTTAAGCGCCCCTTGTTTCTATAAATTCTCGATTAATTTCTATCAACTCTGGCTTATTTTCAAATAATTTTAAAATATCTTTTAATTCAAAAAATCTATTTTCTTTATATAGCTCACTATAAATCTTTCTAATAAGGGTCAAATCTTTTCCTTCGTCTAAAACCAGCCTTAAGTGATTAAAATTTTTCTTGGCTATGACATTTCCTATTTTAAAAGTTTCAGGATGATTAGTGATATAAGAAGTAACGTGCTCCCTTTCAGATGGTATGCTTGCTTTATTCCAAATTTTTTTTAATGTCTTAAAATTTAAAATTTCTGCATCTAGCCCATGGGGAAAAGTCGGCGGATGGACATTGCTAACATAATCATACTTATTATTCGAGTAAAAATCTATTATTTCTCCCACTACCCTTGGATCGATCAAAGGGCAATCGGCAGTTATCCTAATAATAGATCGAATTCCAAATAGTTTAGCAGCTTGATAATATCTATCTAAAACATCATTTTCAGAACCTCGAAAGATGAGAATATTTAGTTTTTCGCCCATTCTTTCAAGAATATCATCTTCTTTGTTATTAGTTGTAGCTAAAATTATTCTATCAAGATATTTAACCCTTTTTACTCTCTCAATAACATGTTCTAAAACGGTTTTTCCCTCTATTTTTTTAATTACTTTCCCAGGAAGCCTCCTAGACCCTGTTCTAGCCTGAATAATTGCTCCTAACATTTTTTATAAAAATCCATTACTTTTTGAACTGTTTTTATCACTCTATCGACTTCTTTATCTGTCATTTTTGGAAATAGTGGTAAAGTAATTGCCCTTTGGTAATATTGATCTGTAATTGGAAAATTCCCCTCTTTATACCCAAATTTCTCTACATAAAATGGCTGAAGATAGAGTGGTACATAATGCACCTGTACTCCTATGCCCTCTTTCTGTAACATTCGAAATATTTCTCCTCTCCCAACTTTTAATTTATCTAAAGATAATTGAATAACATAAATGTGCCAAGCAGATTTTACGTTATCTCTTTCTGTCGGAGTTATAATTTCTTTAATATTTTTGAATGCTTGATTATATTTTTTTACAATCTCCCTCCTTTTTTTAATAAATTTATCTATTTTTTTAAGCTGTGATAACCCCAGGGCACATTGAAAATCAGTCAAACGATAATTATGCCCTATTTCGCTAATTTCGTAATACCATTTATCTCCCCCTGCTTTTTTTACTATTCCATGATGCCTAAAAATCTTCAACTTCTCATAAAAAGCTTTATTATTAGTTAGGACCATTCCCCCTTCACCTGTGGTAATTGTTTTTACTGCATGAAAGCTTAGGGTTGTGAAATCAGCGAATGTCCCAACTCTTTCACTCTTATATTTAGAACCCAAAGAATGAGATGCATCTTCTATTACTAAAAGATTGTATCGCTTAGCTATTTTTAAAATTTTATGATAATCACAGGGATGTCCGGCAAAATCAACCGGTGCGATAGCTTTGGTTTTTTTGGTTATTTTTTTCTCAATTTCTTTCGGATCGATATTTAAAGTATCTGCCTTAATATCACTAAAAATAGGCTTCCCACCACAATAAATTACAGCATTAGCAGTGGCTGCAAAGCTCAGAGAAGTGGTAATAACCTCGTCTCCGCGCCCTATCCCGGCAACACTATAGGCAGAATGGAGAGCTGCTGTTCCAGAAGAAACTGCCACAGCATATTTGGCCCCACAATATTTTGCAACAGCTTTTTCAAATTTTTGAACCATTAACCCTTGTGTTATCCAATCACTCTTTAAAACTTTAAGAACTTCTTTAATATCTTTATTGTCTATCCATTGATGGCTATAATGCACTATTTTTCTCATAATTTATTTTCTCGAAATTTATCTAATAATTTCTTCAAGTCTTCTTCGTTAACCCACTCAGTATTTTTATCACTCGAGTATTTAAACCCCTCGGGCAACTGTTTCTCGTTTAAAAAATTATCTTTCTTCCAAAAAGAAAATTCTGGTTCCACTACAAAACATTCATCAAGTTCTTTTGAGTGCCTGGCCTCTTCTTCTGTTAGAAGAACTTCGTGTAATTTTTCGCCGGGACGAATGCCTATAGTTTTTATTTCAGCTCTTGGAGCTATTATGTGCGCTAAATCTTTAATTCGCATGCTAGGAATTTTAGGGATAAATATTTCTCCACCCTTCGTAAGTCCAACGCAATTAATAACAAAACTAACACCCCGCTCTAGACTAATCCAAAATCTAGTCATTCGCTCATCTGTGATAGTTAAAATGCCGCTATTTTCTTGCTCCATAAAAAGCGGAATCACGCTCCCTCTACTAGCAGTGACATTTCCATATCGGACACAACTAAATTTAGTTCTTCTCCCACCAACATAGCTATTCGCTTGAACGAAAAGCTTTTCTGCCACCATTTTAGTCGTTCCGTATAAATTAACCGGATGAACTGCTTTATCTGTACTAATGGCCATTACATGTTCCACGGAACTATCTATAGCCGCATCGATAACATTAATCGCTCCGTCTATGTTAGTTCTAACAGCTTCTATGGGATTATATTCGCAAACTGAAACATGTTTTAGTGCGGCAGCATGAATCACTATATCAACATTATTCATTGCCCTATAAAGACGATTTTTATCTCGAACATCTCCCAAAAAAAATCTTAGCCTAGAATCCCTCGTTTCCCTTTGCATTTCTACCTCTGCTAATTCGCGATTATCGTAAATGCGTATACTTTTAGGATTATGTTCTTTTAAAATAGTTTCTGTAAACTTATAACCAAAACTGCCACATCCACCAGTAATTAAAATTGTCTTATTGTCGAATATCATGTTTTTTCTTATTTTTATCTATTTTTTTGTTAATCTTATATTTTTTTATACTATAAGTCAATTTTTAAAATATTTTGAAACTCTTTGATAAAATCACATATATTATAAATAAAATACGAAATTCACCTATTGGAATGCATTGATAACTTTTCTAATTAAGGAAAATGAAAGCAAATAAACTACTGATCCAATTAGGGCAGAAATAAAAATATTAAAAGAATAAATCTCTGGGCGCGCTATTGTAAAATACATTATAGCTGCAGCAAACAAAGAGCTAAAGAAACTAGCAAAAACATTAAAATTAAAACTTTTTATTGTTGTAGTTCGTAAGACGACTATGATATACAAAAGCAAAGCTAAAAAATAGGTAACAGCCGTGGCTACGGCCGCTCCATATAAAGAATAGTTCGGAATTAATATAAAATTTAAAAAAACATTAACTGCTGCTGCAAAAAAGGTAATTAAAAATAGTTTCCTTTGCTGATTTGACACAATCAATGCTTGTGAAAAAGGAATCAATAGAAAAATCATGCCTGCCCCTAATATTAATATCTGAAAAGCAAAAATAGATGGATAATAACTTGGTCCATATACAAAATTAATAATTTTTGGAGCTAATACGATTCCTCCAGTTACTATGGGCATTGCTAAAAAAATCATTATCCCTAAAAAATGACTCCAGGCTTTTTTAAATTCTTTTTTTGATTCCGCCAGGCGCTTACTCAAAAAAGGGAAAAAACTCGTCGCAATAAGACTTGAGGGGATTAAGCTCACTCCCATAATTTTATAAGCAGCATTATACCAGCCGACTTCCGTGATTTGCCCCCAATAGCCCATCATTATTGAATCAATCTGATTATAAATTATGCCAAATATCCCTACTAATGCTAACGGCCAAGACATTGTTAAATAATTTCTCCAAAGGGTTTTATTAAAATTAAATTTTATCGGCTGAATCTTGATATAAAAGAGAAATATGACGAAAAATAAAGCAAGAATCGACGCAAAGAGATAAGATAAGCTTAAATTTTTGACCGAAGGAAGATTAAAAAGAACAAAAAATCCAACTGCAGTCACTATCAGCGCTTGAAAAATTTGAACCCAAGATTGATATTCCATTTTTTGACGAGCTTGAAAAAAGGCAAAAATAATTCTGGTAAAACCGCTAACTGTAACAGAAATACCTAAAATCCAAATTATTTTTTGAACCACTGGATCAGAGGTAATAAAAAAAGAACTAATAAATATCAAAAGCAAGGTTACTATGATTAAAACAAGCATTAAAGAAAAAATAGCTGGAAAATCTTTTTCTCTTTTTTTGTCTTTCGCGAATTCTCGAGTAATAACAGAAGGAATACCCATATCTTCTAAAACAGCGAATAAACTCACAAAAGCTAACGCAAAAGTAAATTTCCCATATTCCGTCGCTCCCAAAATACGTGCGACATAAATAATCAAAAATAATTTCAGTAATCGGCTAATTCCCCCGCTTAAGCCTAGCCAAAAAGTATTTTTGAGAATAATCTGCTTTATGCCTAGATTCTTCAAGAAAAAAATATTTGGATTGGAGATAATATTTTTTATAATATTTTTAAATTTGATCATTCCTTTTAGATTTCTATTGTTGATAATAAATTTCCAACTTTATAACCCCAAAAAGGTATCTTTAGTAGAGTGTTGATATTGAAACCCGAATTTAGTAATTTTGCTCCCGTCTAGATTAATTGGATAAATCAATGACTTGTAACTTCCTCCTATAGTCGGAATATAGCCATGGGTTATGTGCCAAGCCAAGAAAAAACTCATCCTTAAAAACCAAACAGGAATTTTAATGGTTCTTTTATTTAAAAGTTTTGCCATATCCTTCATTGTTATAAAATCATTTGGTGCTAAATTAAATATCTCAATAGCTTTATCTATGTCTGCGGCAAGTAAAAACTTAATAGATTCTATCAAGTCAACCTCATTTATATACTGTCTTGCCCAATCCTTATTTGTATATGGAAGTATAGGTAAAATATTTTTAACGAATCTTAAAAGACCAAGATTCTTCCTCTCATCACCTTCTTTGCCTTGCACAGTGCTAAGGCGTAAAACGAAAACTTGAGTGTTTTGATCTTCTGAGAATAATTGAGAGAGCATCTCTTCTATTTCACGCTTTTGATTCCCATAAGGGTAAATTTTCTCAGACAAAGGCTCTGTTTCTTTTAAAAGTTTGCCGATATTCTCGGCTTTTGCGCCATAAGCAGCAGCGCTACTTAGATAGATAAGGGTCTTCACTTCTTTGTCCAAGGAGTATTGAAACACTTTTTTGCAACATTCAAAATTATTAAATATCTGCTGCTTTAATTTTCCATAAAGTGTCCTAATATCAAAAGCACAATGGATAATAATATCAGGAACTTCAGATAAAATATCCTCTAAACTCTCTTCTGCTAAATCTGCTTTAAAATAATCAATATCAAAAGATTCTAAATCTTTGGGTTTTGATTTCTTATCAATAGCAAAAACCCTATTATATTTCGAATTTTGGACAAAATCTTTTACTAGCATTTTGCCAATATATCCTGCCGCACCAGTAATTAATATTTTCATATTATTTTGGATGAACGAAAAAAAGTTTAACAGTTTTTAATAAAACCAAAAAATCAATTGTTTGAGATCGGTATTTAATATAGAAAAAATCATACCTAAGCTTTTCTTTTGCCTCAATCAATGATGCGCTAGGCCTATAATGAATTTGAGCCCAGCCAGTAAGCCCAGGCTTAATAATGCTTCTTATCTCATAATAAGGTAATTCTTCTTTATAAATATTTACAAGATCCACGCTTTCAGCGCGCGGTCCCACAAAAGACATATCTCCCTTGAAAATATTAAAAAGCTGAGGAAGCTCATCAAAATGTAGTTCTCTTAAAATTTTTCCAATCTTAGTAATGCGCTTATCTTGTTCTTCTGTCCATAATGGTCCCTTAATATTTGAATCCATTGTTCTAAACTTATACAAAAGAAACTCCTTATCATTTTTCCCAGCTCTTTTCTGTACGAAAAAAATCGTTCCTTTGTCGAACAATTTTATTGAAATTATACATAATAAGAAGATGGGAGAAAGTAAAATAATAAAAAACAAGGATAAAATAATATCCGTTAACCTACTCATAGAAGTATAAAATTTCTTGCTTTTCAAATTAGTAATAAACCATTTTTGACTTAATCCGTCTAATGGTTCTTTCAATAGAATAGATTCATAAAACTCACTAAGCCCCATGATCTTAATACCCAGAGGCAAAAGCTTGTAAATCAAATTAATGAATAATTCATCTTCTGTTGAGTTTGGAATAATTATAATAATATTCTTTTTCTCTTTCGAAATTAAAGTTTCAATACTGCTTAAGCTTATCTCTCCAGGCAAATCAACAACATCATATCCTAAGGCCTTATCAATTTTAATGCTAGAAATTAAATCCTTAGCTTCTTGACTTTTATCTAATACTAATAAGGATATTCGAAGGTTGTGAAAAAATAATCGATTTAGAAATATTTTTATGCCGTAGTTCAGAAATAAAAATATAACTGAAAATATTAAAAGATTAGTCTTTGGTGATGGTTGCAAAAATTTATCAAAGATATATAAGAAAACAATTGAGCCAAAAAGAAAAACTCCTGTAGCCAAGATAAAGCTTTTAAAGAGAATTGATTTTTGCTCTATAAACTTTAAAGACCAAAGGTCAAAGATATAAACAATTGCTAGCCAAAAAATAAAAAGTAAGACGAAAAGATAAGTGTGATTCCAGAATGCTTCTTGGAAATCATTAAATCCATACCGAATAAGTATGGTTAGGGCTAGAGAAACAAAAAAACTAAAACAATTTGCAATTAAAATTAGAGAAATTTTTAACTTCGTCATTTCATTTTCCAATTACGAATCTTATCCTCCCAATGTTAAAAAAATTTAATCCGAATTTCGCATCTAGCTCTATCTCAGATTAAATATAGATTAACTTTCCAATACAAAATTCAATTTTTCTCTAGTCTTTTTTCCGACAAAACCATTTCCTACAGATAGGTTCCACGGAATTAAAATTTCAGAAGAATATTTCTCTTGAAATTTAATAACTGCTGATTGAGTTAAGCTACCAAAAAGAGAGGTCTCTTGTCCAGAAGAACCAATGCCTGAATCAATTAATTTGGTATCTGGATCTGAATTTAAAACCATTTGTAAATATTTAACATCTATTCCTGAAATCCCAAATTCTAGATTCCTATTAAAACTAAAGTCGGATGGAATATCAGTAGATGTAATCTCTCCCTTAAGCTTGGCTAATTCAGTTAACAATATCTGAAGCTGTGCCATTATCTCTCGAATCTTAACTCTTAATTCATTAGCAGTCATTTCAGAGATTGGCTTCACTTCTCCATTATTCTCTTCTTCTATTTCTTCTTCTCCGTTCTCAAAAGTAGAAATATCTAATGAAAATCGCGCAAAAGGTTCGCTAGCGGAAAAATTAGACATCTTTTGCTGAATAGATGGAATGATATAAAGAGATTGTCCGTTTTCTCCGAAATAAGGAAGATCAATCATTCCCTTATGATCACTGCCTAATTCTAAATAATTGATTGATTCTATTTTGTCTGATTTTTCAACTAAATAGGGAATAACAAAATCTGTGCCTGATAAGCTCTCAAACTCTACTTTCAACCCCTTATTCCCCCCTATAATCTTATACCAATGACCAGACCATTCTTTAACAGCATAAATTAAAGACAAACGACTTTCTTGAGTAGATGGTAAAAAAATCAGAGAGGGAACAGTTCTAATATAGCTTAATGGCTCTTCTTTAAAACAAAACTCTTCTCCTAGCTCACAATTATTCCATAACACAGTGATTGTCCAATCAGTAAACACTTGAGCAAAATCTTTCTCAATATCTTGCTGTGTTAAAAAATAGTTTATAGAAGCAATTCCAACATATGGCGAAGCCATTGATTCACTTAAAATTCCTATGCCATAATGTTCTACTAAATATTGAGCGAAAATATTTATCACTCCATAATCCCTAGAATTGCCCTTCCATTCAGTTACAGAATCAGAAGGACTACTAACAAAGCGTTGTGCTCTTTCTTGTAAATTGCTTTCCTTATACTCCTCGTCATACCCTAATAATGTAGCAGAATATTCTGCTCGTAATTCGTTAAGCCAAATATCCTCTTCTTCTCCAATCCGCTGTTCTTTTTGATTAAAGCTAATCAAATGAGTAAACTCATGCGCAAGATAACTTTTGATAATTCCGTGATTGATATAATCAACGCTTAAATAAACCATTTCTTTTTCATTCGATCGAGGTGCTTGTAACTTTCTATAACCATCCATTGTCCTGAAATAGCCAGCAATACCCTCTTCCATTTGATGCAATAAAATACTCACCCTATAATCCCCGTCAATTCCTGGATTATTTTCGCCACCATAGGTAGCTGTAAGCACAGGATGGATTGTTTTATCAAACTCTTGAGACAACTCTCCTAGGCTGTGATTAATTTCGTTTCTTTCAATTATTTCCAAGTCATCCCACCAATCGTCTTCGATATAGAAATAGGCATTAGAGCCAACATAACGGATTGTTGCTGAGACATCCTCTCGCTCGAGATAGTCATAATCAGAATCAATAAAAAAGTCCTCTTCATGACCATACCCAAAAGAAGCTGCAGCGACAAAAAAAGGCAAAATGAAAAATATCGCTCCGCTAAGGAGAATAAATTTTATCCTAAAACTTTTTTCCATATTTAACTATTTTAACATGAAAGAAAATGAAAACAAAATGTGGAAAAATATATTATATTCTTAGCTATAATCTAAAACAAAAAACCCCATCAAAAAATGGGGCTTTTGCGACCTACAAGGAATGGTCTAATTTAGAACTATTTTCCTAACAGAGAATTTAGCTTTCCTCTTGTGCTTGAACCAGCGAAACCTGTGCCTCTAGAAAGCCCAACTGGGGCCAAAACTGATGAGCTATATTTGTTTTGAAACTTAATAACTGCAGCCTTGGTTAAACTACCGAAGTAATTTGTTTCTTTCCCAGAAGAACCAACTCCTGACGATGCTACTCTCGTCTCAGCTGAGGCGTTAAGCATAATCTGGAGGTATTTGACATCAATACTAGACATTCCTAATTTAAAATTCCTAGTAAAGCTGAATGTAGAAGGAATTCCTGAATAAGTAGCTCCTCCTTTAAGATTTACTAATTCTGTCATTAATATCTGTAATTGAGCCATTATATCTTGAATTCTAGCTCTTAATTGAGTAGCAGTCATTTCAGAAATAGGAACTATATCGTCTGGATCAACTGGTACATCATCATCTTCTTCAGATGTCTCTCCTATTACAGCGAAATAGGTAAAGTGGTCAGTAGTAGCCGTAAGAGTATTATTAGCAGTATCCACAATAGTAGATAATGTTATCCATTCTTCTGTTATTGCGTCCCAATAATAAATGGCTAGTGATGACTCATCAAAACCACTAATTTGATCGTCTGTATAGGTAATTGTGATAGTTACGAGATCCTCAAAAGTCTCCACTGCTATATCATCAACTGTAGCAGAATAATCATAAACGTAATCTCCAACAATGCCAGTATCTGTTGGCACTGCGGAAACCGCTAAGACCACCCCGCTGCCAGTCACCTCGACTGGATCAATAATAATAACTGTGTCTTCAGCAAATGCGTCAGCTGGTATTTCAACTTTTGCCTCAGAACCATCATCAGTTGTAGCGGTTACTGTTCCTCCTCCACTAGCTGTAACAGTTCCCTCTCCAGCAGCTGTTGTTCCAAGATCTTCTTCCTCTTCCTCTTCTTCTACAACTGGAGCAGGCGATCCGCCTCCACCGCCTCCACCGCCTCCACCAACATCACCAGAAGAACATAGTTCGGTTGACACGGTTAAGGTTGTTGAAGAAGTAATAGAAATGGTTGAAGCACTACCACCACAAGTATCTAAAAAGGTATCTCCAGTGGTAGACATCCTGTTTCTAGTAGCGCAACTAAACTCAATATGATCACCAGCTCCCAAAGTCAAAACAATGGTACTTGTTCCTACAACCATTGTATCCACTTTTGAACCAGCAACAACTGATAGAGTTACGCCCGATCCAACTCCTGTAAGAGAAACATATCCTAATTCAGAGAATGTAACATCAGCAGCCGCAGCCAAAATAGATTGAGGTATCGCAATTGTCAAGCCAAGCAAGAAAAGCGCGATCGTAAAAATATATTTGCGCATAATTACAAGGTTAAATTTTATTCTATCTAAGATAAATAGAAAAAATTTAGATTAATTTCACTTACTGAGTTGTTGGGTTAATAACGTCAAACTGAGTGCCATCATAGACTGCTATATATGTTCTGTTAACAATAAGGTCATTAGTAGCAAGAGCGGCATCATTTCCTTTTTCCAAAGCTTTTGCGCCTAAGCCGTTAACATTGATTGTAGCTGCATCCGTATTAGCAGTATTTACAGTAAATACTATCATCATTCCTGCTACATAAGCAGTAAATGCTGGGGAAGGCGTGATTACATACGTATCATCTGATCCTGCATCAGCAGCATAATTGAATGCCGCATTAACAGTAGCAGTAGCACCATTCATTTCAATTGTTCCAACTGCCGCAGTTGTAGTGTCTCCAATGACAATTGTATTTGCAACATCTCCGCTACCAATATTGATAGTATTAGCACTTGTAGCTCCTGTACCAATAGCAATGGTAGTAGCTCCTTCTCCTGCTCCAATATCAACTGTTTGGGTAGCAGAACTGTCACCAAGGGTAATTAATCCAGTTCCATCGGTCTTACCAATGAAAATAGCATTCCCAGCGGTTCCAGGTGTTACTGTGAAGCTACCATCAGTCGTGGCTAACAGTAAATCATCGGCAGAAGTAATACTAATATCATCTCCACCAGTTAAAACAATATCACCTTCAGTTGTGGTTAGAATAGTAATATCATCTGCATCAGCTGTACCAGTATTGCTAATAGTCAAACCACCGTCTGTAGTTGACCATGTTGAGGCTGCATTAGCTGTAATAGTTAAGGCATCTCCTGTTCCAGCAAGAATAGAGTTGACACCAAAAACATCAACAGCTCCTAAGACGTCTCCAATTTCGACATCTACGGCTGCTCCTCCGGTACCAATGTTAACAACGTTAGCTACTGCAGCTGTACCAATATTGATAGTATTAGCACTTGTAGCTCCTGTACCAATAGCAATGGTAGTAGCTCCTTCTCCTGCTCCAATATCAACTGTTTGGGTAGCAGAACTGTCACCAAGGGTAATTAATCCAGTTCCATCGGTCTTACCAATGAAAATAGTATTTGCAGCAGCTCCAGGAGTTACAGCAAAATTACCAGTGGTAGCTAATGTAAGGGCGCCATTACTTGTTACAGTCAAGGCAGCAATAGTTATTGCAGCGCTAGCTCCTCCAGCAGAAGAAAACATCACTAGAAAAGTTAAGACTATAACTAAACTTGATTTAAATATTTTATTCATATTTTCAATTTAGAATTTATTAATTTTCTTTACTCTCTTTATTTATCATGCATCAATAAATAAAGTGAGCTCGACCTTTATTTTTATATCGGGCGCTTATTCGACTTTTCCTCCATAAGTCAAGACATGCTCGCCCTCTTAGAGTACTGTTTTTTCTCGCCCTATTTTTTTTATCATACCATATTCGCAAAATGAAAGAACCTGTGGAAAACTCTCTTATTCAATAACTCCTCTGCGAAGAGTTTCAACTACTCTGCTCGTTTCTTCTATTGGACCATAAAATACTATTTGATCTTTATTAAGATAAAGCTCCTTCGGTGCCCAAAGTGCATCTGTAAGCGGAGTTAATTGAAAATTCGTCTGAGATTCTCCTTCTTGTTCTGACGCTTCTGTCGTTATAACCTGCAAAATATATGCTTTTGTAAGCTTTAAACTAGGAAAACTAGAAAGTTTACCAATATATATCTCACCTGTGGATAAATAGACTATAGACCAATCATCTACAGAACTATTTAGTTTGGGTAATAAAAAAAGTAAAAAAGTAAAGAGAATTACTATTGTAAGGAAAATAAGAAAACTTGTTAAAAGAATTTTAGATAAATTTTTAGGTTTCAATGATTTTTTAGCCATAGATTTAAATTTTCAATTATTATAACTAGCTAGCTTGCTCTTGAAGTAATTGTACTAATTGAATCAAAATTTCTAGAATCGCTTGTTGAATTTCTATAATTTTAGCCCTTAATTCAGTATCAGTCATTTCAGAAATTTGCTTTATATCCCCTTCTGTCTCTTCATCTCCTGTTTCTTCGTCAAAAGTGTCCTCTTCATCAACTACAACCTCGTCTTCAACATCTTCTTCTTGAGTAAAACTAACTGTAATTCCTATACTTTCTCCAGCAACCTCGTTATTCCCTCTCCAATCACCTGATTTTGTCTGAATAGTATAATCTCCTTCAATAATATCTTCCCAGACATATTCCCAAGTAGAATAGCCTTGTCCAATAGATCGCGCCTCAACCCAAACATTATTAATACCCACTTTTACCCAAGCTACTCCTACTGGTGTAGCTCCACCGCTATCTTCAGCCGTGCCTTTTATAACATAAGAAGAAGAATCTATAATTTCTTCATTAATCGGATTAGTTAAAACAGATACCGGAGGAGTGCTGTCAAACTCTGGTCTCTCCACTACTTCAATTGTAGGAGAAGAAGAAATCGCAGTTAAAATTCCTGCTCCTGATGACTTAGCAGAAACTGTAAAAGTAACAGTTCCACCACGACCTGAAATATCTTGAACCCTAGCGCTAGAACCGCCCCCTCCTGAACCATACACGACTGTAATTGTTTCCGTATTAGCTAAAGCAGTAATCGGTACTGTAACAACTTGGCCAGAAAAGGTTAATGTACCAATAGTGCCGTCTGTAGAGCCAACAGTATAACCAGCTGTACCTGAAGAGCCTTGTGGTGCTGACCAACCGCTAGGCGCTTGAATAGTTATTGATCCTCCATCCATTGTTTCTGTGGCAGTAAAGGTAAAAGTTAATGTGGTGTCTGTATTTTCAATAACTTGATCTGGGCTCAGAGTGCAAGTGCCAGAACCATCAGCTGCATAAACGAATTGAAAACAAACCAAAAATAGAGCAAGGGAAATAAAAATAAATAATCGAGATTTTAAATCCATAATAAATTATTATACTACTTTTTTTACATTTAAAACAATACTAGTTATTAACAGTATTCTTTAAAACAAAAACCGCCCCAAAAGGGGCGGAATTTGTTTGTTTAGTTCGTCTACAAGGATTGACGAAAGAAACAGTTGTTAGTATCTCAGAGAGTTTCCATAAACAGCATATTCATCGCAGTAACTTGCAGGTGAGGCCTCTGTAGGCTCAGTTCCAGGTGATGGAGAAGCGGCAATATAATACCAGTCAACTGCAGCATTAGCAGCTGTTTTTACTCCAGCAGTACCGTCAATGTAAAGTTGGAACGTTGCATTGACAGTAGTAATAGAACTTGTGTTTACCTTAACTTCAAAGGTTACGGTATTACCTGCGGTAATGGTGTATGGGCTAGTAAAGTCAACATTACTGGCTGCACCAGCTGCTGCACTTCCCCAGTTAGCACCAGTACCCAATAGGGTAGATCCGACATAAACCTTTGGAGCGCTTCCTACAGCGACTTGAGTGGTAACACTACCACCACGATAGAAGTTAATGCTTTCAATCTTTAAGTCTCTAGTGCCATTAGCAGTAATATCAAACTTGGCTACTGTTTCTAGTGTTGCTGGAGAACCAGATGTAGGAGAACCAGAATTCAAAGCTAATGTTGGTTCAACATCGTGGACAACGTATGGGTTTCCAGTTCCAGTAGAAGACCAAAGTTCACTTACTCTAACAGCAGCTGCGGTCATATCAGCTTTAGTGTTGATGGTGATTGAAGTAGATCCAGTAATAGCTGAAACCATACCAATCTCAACACCGTCAGTTGCGTTATAAACCGCGACTACATCGCCAACAGCGAATCCGTTGTTGCTAGTTACAGTCACAGCTGCACCAGTATCTAATGGGATACCAGCTGAAGCAGCAGTGGTTGTGAAAGTAGCTAATTTAACTACTCTAGCAGCAGCAGCACTCATGTCTGACTCTGAAGAGATAGTCATTGCAGTTGCGCTAGCAACAGAAACTACCATACCAAGCTCTACACCGTCAGTAGAATTGTAAACTAATACAACATCACCAGCAGCAAAGCCTGTAGTAGAAGTAGCTGTAATAGCTACTCCTGCCGCAAGGACAGTACCTGCTGAAGCAGCAGTACTTGCACTACCAGATATCTTGGTAACTCTAGTAGCAGAAGCTGTCATATCATTCTCAGTATTGATAGTCATAGTTGTGGAATCGGTCATAACTGTAACCATTCCAAGCTCTACACCATCAGTAATGTTATAGACTAAGACAGCATCTCCAACAGCGAATCCTGCAGAAGAAGTAACTGTAATAGCTGCACCAGCCTCAAGAGCAGTACCTGCAGAGGCAGCTGTTGTAATTGGTGAGGCTACTCTACTAATTCTAGCAGCTTTAACTGTCATGTCGTCTTCAGTAGAAACAGTCATCTGAGTTGCGCTATCAATGGAAATTACCATACCCCATTCAACACCATTAGTAGCGTTATAAACTAATATAACATCACCAACAGCGAAGTCTGTAGTAGAAGTAACTGTAATAGCTTGAGTGTCTTCATCGGCGATACCAGCAGAAGCTGCAGTAGTTACCGCGCTTGGGTAAATAACTACACCACTACCAGAACCAGTTGATTCAACACTTTCCACCATTAACCCAAGACTTTCAGCTGATTTTAAGGTTCCAGAGCCAGTAGTACTAATCTTAACTGTTAAGTATTTGGATCCATCTTTAGGAACTTCTAAGCTTAATCCAGAGAAAGTAACCTTTCCGCTAAGTAAGCTAGCTGAACCAAGTAAAGTAGAACCGTCATAAAGCTTAACATTGCTAATATTAGCTGCACCGTAAGTTGAATCAAGAATAATCTTGTTTACATCAATAAGTTCATAAGTAGAAGATAAGATGAATTTCAAGACAGTAGTATCTGATTCACTAGCGTGCAAAGTAGCTACAGAAGGTGTAGCAGTATCAGTGCTAACAGCTAGGGCTCCTGAAGCAGCCCAAGTAAGGGTCTGTCCAGTAGTATCTGAAGGAGTAGTAATGGTTGTAGCTGAAGTTGCTCCAGTTGCACCAAAATCTCCTAAAGTAACAACTACTGTTTCGTCTGCTGCAGCATCAGAAGAAAGATCTGCAAAGACGTTAATGGTTTCTGAACCAGAAGCAGCAACCTGGAATCCTGAAACAGAAAGTGTATCACCAGCAGCTGCTGGAGAAACTACTGTAGAACCAAGCTGAGTTCCGTCTCCTTTTTCAACAATCAAGTTACTGTAGTCACCAACTTCACCTGTACCAAAGGTACCTAAGGTTGCCTTAAAGCTAGAAATGTTAATGGCTTCTGCAGAACCTGCTTGAATGATATAAGAGGCAATTTTAACTTTAGCTGAGCCAGCTACGCCATAATTATTACCATAAGCATCGTTCTTAGCTAATGTTAGGGCGCTTGTGTCAACAGTCAAAGTGTTTGCGCTTACATCTGAACCAGAGGAATATGTGACATAATCACCAGTACTCATTCTTCTAGCATACAAGTCTCTAATAGCTACTTGATATGTATAAGAAGTAGTAGCAGTTGTCTTAATATCACCAACTATCTTCAAGTTTTCAGAAGTATTTGCTGGAATAGTCTTGCGGCTAGTAAGGTTATACTGTGTGCAAGTTCCAGTGCTATACAAATTATTAGTTGAAGCAGCCAAACTCCAAAGAGTAACATCGTTCTCGTCTTGAAGTTTTAATGTTCCTGCTAATTCGTAAGATGCGTTAGGGATAGTAATACAAACCCTAATCTTATCAAGTCTCATGTCTTCACCAGAAGAAGTAAGCTTGAATTCAGCTAAAGTTTGATTAGTAGCTCCAACTGCAATGTTACCACTTGGAGAAGCAGTGCTCTTAGACACAGACAAACTTCCGGAAGCAATAGTAATCTTATTAATATATCTTCCGCTAGAAGCTGTAGCGTGATATAGCCTATCTCCAACTGGGAAAGTGTGATCACCAGCATTATTACCAGTGGTTGTGTCAACAGCTGCCAAAATGCCAGCATCACTTGAAGCACCAGTAACAACTACATCGTAATCATTTTCAATCAAGAACCTTACAGTTCTTGTACTTCCCTTAACAATGTCACATCTGACAGTCAAAGTCTTGTTACTTCCGTCTGGAATAACATAAGGACTTGATGACAAATCAAAAGTTCCATACTTACCAGATAGAGACTCTAATGTTGATAGAACAGTTCCATCAGGAGCAACTAAATCAATGTTGGCAATGTCCGCGTCAGTAGTATTGCCATTGTTGTAAATGGTAATCTTCTCAATTTGGACATCTTCATTGGCACTAGCAGCGCTTTCAGTAAATTTGAATTTGCTGACGATTTGATCAACTGTGCCAAGGTTAACGTTAACATCTGTATCATCGTCGGTTGCGTTATTGTGAAACTGAACAGCATCAACATAAAGCCCACCAATAGTGGAAGCTCCGTCAACAACACTCATAGTATTTCCTACTAAAGGAAAACTACCTGAAACAGAAGAAGCGTCAGAGACAACGTCTCCAGACTCATCAATCTTCATGTTAATTGTGCCTGAACCAAAACCTGAGCCAATATTAATCTGGACAGTAGCGTAAATACTCTCTCCAGCTGGAACCACTAATGGATCGTCGCTGAATGTTAGGGCAGCTTGGCTATAAGAATCTAAAGAAGTAATTACCACACCGTGGCGGTTATCATTAGAATCTACCAAAGAAATGCCTTCAACATAAGTATCGGCACTAATTCCTCCTTTAGTTACTGTCAAACCGCTAACTTCAACATCTCCTTCAGCGCCAGCAGTAAACTTAAGCTTTAAGAAGTCATTGTAAGCACTTCCGTCAGCATAAGTAGTGGCAACTGGATTAGTGTTAGCTACGGCAACAGTCAAACCAGCAGCGGAAGGTGATCCTTGAGCTGCCTCATTACATACATCGTCATACCAGTAGAATCCGGCGTCATCGCAATCTGCTTCGTTATCAAAATCACTTGCGTCTATAGGATCAGGCGCAGGTGGTACTGGAGTTGTGCCGGCACTCAAAAGTTCATTCAATTTATCTCTTGTGGTACTTCCCACATAACCAGTTCCAGAAGTTAATCCCCAAGATGCTAGAACATCATCAGAATACTTTTCTTGAAAAGCAATAACAGATGATTTAGAAATTGGGCCAAACCAACCAGTAGCTCCAACGCTATCTGGATAAGTTGGTGCGCCAATATCTGCTTTCAAAACAATCTGAAGATATTTAACTTCATCACTAGTCATTCCGTAATATAGTGCGTTATCAAAGGTAAATCCATCAGGAATTCCTTCGTAAGCAACAGGAGCTGCTGGTACATCACCGTCCACATCGTCCAGCTGGTCTTGGTATTGAGCCAATTGAGCTTGTAAAAGCGCGATTTGCGCTTCTAACTCCTCTATGGTCAAAGCAAAAGCTGGAACAAAAGAACTCGCTATCATCATGGTAGCGCATGTAGCAGTTGTAACTCCTGCAATAATTCTTTTAGTACTCATTTTTTATCTTTTGTTTTAAATTTTTAATTTGAATCAATAATACCGCTGGCCGACCTTATGACAACGGTGTCAGATGGTAAAATAAATTGTTTACTCGTTGGTAAGTGTTAATATCTTTTCCCACGCTTGTTCGTAGTTTTCATTATTATAATCTAATTTAATCTCTTTGAATAGTTCTTCTTGTTTTTCTGTTAAACTGGTCTTTTCTAAGCTCTTTATTAAGCTCTCTACTAATTCAATTGTTGTATTTTTAATATTGTCCTCTAAGACTTCTGTGGTTTTCGCAGTTAAAACGCTTGCTTTCTCTGTAAGCTCTTCTATTCCTTCCATATTCTCTTCTCCTAATTCTTCTACTTTCTTATTAATATTTGCCAGTGATTCAACTACTTTTGCTGTTTCGACTGGATCCTTAGATAGATCAGGCAAGCTATCCGTTGCCTTTGACAACATTTCGGAAATAGCTTCCATGTCTTCCAGATTTTGTACTTTAGCTAATCTTGTTTCCGCTAAAACTAGATAAGTGGCTACTTCACTTTTATATGGAGCTTCCACAACTTCTTCAGAAGAACCAAGATAAAAATGGGTAAAAATTCCTGCTCCAACAAAAAGAACCATTAATACAGGAAGAATCATGGCTGGCTGTAAATGAGGCATCTTAAAAGAAGGCATTGAAAAAACCCCTGAAAAAATACTTTCACGAGGCTGAATAGTCCCCAAAATATGGGACTTTGCATCTTCTTTCCATCTATTATCTGGCGTTATCTGCTTTAATCCTTTTAATTGTGAGATAATTTGTTTTTCTTCCATGTTTTTGTCTATCGGATATATATCGTTTAGGGTTTTTACCCCTATTATTAAGTAGACGAAAAAACATGCCAACTGTTACACCACATCTTGTGCTGTAAAAACTGTTTAACTGTTTATTTGCTCTTTTAACTGCCCCATTGCCCTATGTAGGAGGACTCTTGTTGCTCCTTTTGACCTATTTAGGATTTTAGAAATCTCTTTAATAGATAATTCGTCAACAAAGCGCAGTAGAATAACGTTTTGATAGTCTTGTTTTAGTCCTTTTAGATTATTGTGAACTAAGGCCATGTCAGAACGAATATTTTCCCTTTCTTCTAGGCGTTCTCCTATATCCTCTACTTCTCTACTGTTTTCAATAGATATTGTTTGTTTCTGATTCTTAGTTCTATAAAAATCAATCACTATATGCCGGGCTGTGATATAAAGAAAAGCTCTAGGATTCCTTATTTTCTCCCTTTCCCTTTCTTTAAAAGCCTGCCAACTCCTTAAAAAGACCTCTGAGGTTAAATCTTCGGCTATTGCTTGTGAATTTACTTTAATAAAAATAAAGCGGTAGATGCTTTCTACATAAAGATCGTATATCTTGCTAAATTTTTGTTGATCTCTATTCATTTAATATCTATATAAATAATATCGGACAATATTTTACACCAAGAAACAAGACGGACACAATGCGGACAATTAATCTCTCTTGTCCACTATCTGTCCTTTATCAAATTCTTGAAAAGGAACAAATAAAATGTCTTCCTTGCTTGTCCGAATTCTCTTAATTTTGCTTTTATCAGCTAAATTTCTTAAATCTCTGCGTAATGTTCTAGAAGTTATGCCAGAAAAGACCTGTCTAAGCTCAATTAACGAGATTTCCCCCTTATCTTCAATCATTTTAATGATTTTCTCTTGACGATTATTAGGATTTGACGCCTTTTTAATCAATGGCTTCTGCTCTTTTGCAACTAAAATTTTTGGTTTTTTAGCTATTTTTACCTGTTTTAAAGGGATTTCAGAAAAATAATCTCTAATTTTCTTATATTCCCTACTTAAAACCAAAAAATTCTTAATATCAACCCAATTTTGTTGTTTAGCTATTGAAAAATAAGCTAAAACAACCTGTATTTCTTTTAATGTGCCTTGTTTTTCAAAATTTGAAGACCCTATATTAATAAAATCAGCCAAAATATTGTTAGCTTTTTGCCTAATTTGATGCTGTAATGGCTCATTTTCAGGGAAAAAACCAGTTACCTGATAAACAGCAAGGGTTAATTTTATAATATAATCCTTATTTAAGGCCATTTTTATTAATCTCTCTAAAAAACTTTTGCTCAAATCACATTCCTCGAGGTATTCCGAATCCTGGTGTCCAAACCAATTCTGAAAAATTCTCGAGATGTTCAAGCTCCCAACCAGTAAGTTCTTGAGATTTATTCATTCCTTCAACGATTAAATCCTCTGTAATTGTAATAGTTTCACCAATTTGCAAAACTCTGTCTCCAATATGGTTCTGAACATGATCCTCAACAAAAACCTTCTGTTCTGAAGTTATCTCTATGCCATTTTCATCTGAATATCTCTTAATAGCTCTGCGTACAAGATTCGTAATCCCCTCACCTGTTTCTGCTGTTTCCTCGTAACTTTTTCCTTCCAAAGAAACAACAATCTGCTCTTGCTCTTCTTCCTTGTAATCTTCTGTCTCGTTATCTTGAATATCTTTATCAGTAATGCCTATGGACAGATCTAATTCTTCTTCATCAACATCTATGTCTTCTTCAAGAGCTATCTCGTCTGTGCCAATGCTAGAAAACATATTAACCCTAAATTCTGCCAATTTATCTGTTCTTTGCAAATAGCCAAATGTAGCTACTCCTACGAAAACAAATAGAATGACTAAAAAAACAGTGAAATTTCCTCCCCCTCTTCCTAATGTAAAAGACCTCATATCCTTGAATTAATTGTTCTACTTATTCTATCTAATTTAAAATTTTTGTAAAGGGCTGTGGACAAATTTAATATTGCGGACAAACCTTATTTTTTTTAGGAAATAAAAAAATAGGGGATTACCAATGAATCAAATTAGTGGTAACCCCCTCTTAAGCAGTCTTGAACATCGCGCTACAGATCTTGAACAGGCCCTGTTAAAAGCCCATCTTCACGAAGAGAGTTGATGATCTTAAGCGTTATTGAATGCAAGTTGAGTCGCTCTAAATCATCTACGGAAGCCCATTGGACTCCTGTTATTTCTACTCCTCCCAGTGTGGGACCATGGATTTTCGCGACAAATGTTATGACCGTTGCCTCAACCTTGCTGTGAGGCGTAATTCCTGTAAACTCCTTGTAAGGAGTAAAGCACACGATTCGGACTCTAGGGAGCTCCTCTCCAATCTCTCTTATGAGTGCTGTTATTGAGCTTTCTCCTTTTTTAGTTTTTCCACCGGGCAGTGTCCAAAATTCTCTCTCTTCATCTCTGACCAATAAGAGTCGATCTTTCTCAATAGCTATCATCCCTACTATTTGTTTCATTACTTCCTCCTTATTATTGAATCCAAAACAATCTTATCATTGAAAAATATTATGTCAATCTCCCCCACCTTATAAATAAAAAATACAGTTGGTGTCCTTAAAAATAAATTATATTAAATCTTGTTTCAACAAAAAATCAAGCCCGCTTTGGGCCTGATCTTTATGTTTTGGTTTATTAACCAATTCTTAGATGCGTGCTACGTTTACTGCGTTTGGTCCTTTTTCAGAATCTGCTTTTTCAAAAGAGACTCTATCGCCTTCTTTTAGCTCTTCGTAGCTTACGCCACTAAGTTCGTTCTTGTGAAAAAACAAATCTTTATCTTCACCGTCAACAGTAATAAATCCAAATCCCTTATCTGTAACAAGGGTTTTAATTACTCCTTCCATAGTTAGATATAAATTAATTTGATAATGTTGTAAGATGTTATTCTAAACTCAATTCCCCGAATAAACTCGACTAAATTTTTTACTAGGAAACTATCCTACCTAAAGAATACTAGCATTTTTGAAAAGATTAGTCAAGCTAAAATCCTCTCTTAAGAAGGATTTTTTAAACTTCTCATACACTCCTTAAAAGAAAAACTATTTATTCAATAACGTGAGCAACTCAGTAAACTTATAAATCTTATTGCGTTGCTTATTTGGAGTGGAGTCCTTAATTATTCCGGCCTCAACAAATTTACGGACTAAATTAAAAAATGTTTGAGTATTTTTAATTTTAGTCTTTTTTCCAATGCTGGATGTCGAAAAAATAGGATGAACAAAAATGGTATCCAATAAATTAATAGCATAAATTGAATTAAGCTCGAGAATTCTCTCTTTGTATTTTTCGTATAAACTAAGAATTCCTTTGCTGGTCGTTTCTGCATCTTTGGCTTGAGTAGTCAAAGCAAATAAGAAAAATTTAATCCAGGATTGCCAATCTTCCTTTTCGCTAACTCCTCTAAGCAAATTATAATAATCTTCTCTATGTTCCTCAAAAAATTCACTTAAATATAAAAACGAATGAGCTAATAAATCTCTTTCAAACAAGAATAAGGAAATTAATAGCCTGCCAATACGACCATTGCCATCTAAAAACGGATGAATGGCTTCAAACTGATAGTGAGCTATGGCAATCTGCACTAATTCATCTCTTTCTTGAGTAGAATTTAAATATTTTTCTAAATTGCCAAATAAGGGAATAATCTCATTTGCTGGTGGTGGCACGAATGAGGCCTCGTCAATACTGGCGCCGGGCTTACCAATATAAACTTGAATTTTTCTAAATTCTCCTGGCGCCTTATTAAAACCTCTTCCTGATTTTAATAAAATAGCATGCATTTTTTTTATTAAATTTTCAGACAAAGGAATTTTGCCTAAACTCTTTATCCCTAAATTTAAAGCTTCTCTGTAATTAATAATCTCATTGATATCTCTTTTGATTTCAGAATCTTTGCCACCATCTGCCTTGGCCTCAAATTCAAAAACTTCGTTAATTGAAGCTTCTGTTCCTTCAATCTTAGAACTTAAAACCGCCTCTTTTGTCTGCATAGTCCTGCCAAGTAATTCCGGATTAGGCAAACGAGAAAGTAATGCGTTTAAGCTGGCAATGGCTCTATGTGCTTTTGTAATGTCTTCAATAAGATTATCGTAATTAACTTTTACTGGTAGTTTTGTGGGTATAAATGGTTTTTTTGTCATATTTTTGTGATTAGAATAAGAAATTTCTTTATTCTAATGATTAGAATAAGGTTTTCTATTATTCTAATAATACCATACTTATTAGAATAAGGAAACCTCTCAGCTGCTACTTTAAATAATTATATCTAGTAGCGAGTTCTCAAGATTATTAGATCTTAAAAGCCTTGCTATTCCAAGGACAACAAATCAATACTTCCCTACCTTACTGAACGAGGATAAACAGTATTCCGAGTTCTAGGGCTCGTAATCACTCATTCTTATATAATAATGGTCGATTATTAGCCTCTTAATTAATAAATCAAGAATAATTCAATATTAATTGCCGTTTCTGAGATCTAAATAATTTTAAAAACTAAGCATTTTCTTTTGTTATCTTTACAAATCTATTGCGAACTTAAATAAACGGTCCCATCTTGTCCGTTATAAACACCATCATAAGCGGGATTCTCCCCACCTAAAGACTGAATGCTCCCTGTAAAACTATTTCTATCTCCGTAGACAGCTATTCTACCGCCGCCGCCAGCACTTGCTCGATAACAAGAACCTCCTCCATTGCTATTAATAGTTCCATAGCCTTCTAATATATTACTTCTAATATAAGCGCTTCCTCCGCTTCCTCCTGCTGTAGGGCTGCAACCGTAGCTTGGAGCAGGTCGACAACTTTGGTCTGGTGATGGCGATCCGCCATCGCCGTTAGCAAGAATCATCCCATTTAAATTTAGTTTATCTTGAATATTTAAAATTATTGCCCCTCCTCCTGCTCCAGCCGGCCTAAAAGAGCAAGATCCTGGAATAGCCAAGCTACCACCGCCACCTGAACCGAAGTCGGTCGGTTCAAGTAAATTTCCATAAATACTATTCTCTGTATTCTTTCTTCCTATTCCGCCATAACTTCCTCCTACCCCGCCAATCCCTGTTCCTGGACCAGTGTCAGAAGGGTAACCCTTTCCGTCGGCCGAAATAAAAGATTCTTGATCCAAACTAAAATTCTGGGCTACAACGTCGATATTCGCTCTAATTCCTGAATTAACTAGAAAAAAATCGCTACATTTAAAATTTATAAACAACTGATCTGGGCCTTTTAGTAAGGCTGATTCCAAAATAATATTCTGAGTCTCAATATTAATATCTGTCTCTACTCTAACCGTAACATTAACAACTTTTATTGTCCCGAGATCCATTAAATTATTCTGAAGGTCAAAAATCGCCTCTTTATTTTGGGCTTTAATAATGAAACTTTTTTGAGAAGAATTCTCGAAATATACTGTGCCAGGACTGGCATAACTTCCTCCTTTCTCTCCTCCAAAAGCATGGACCAGACCATTAAAACCTTGTTTATCTTGATAATAGATAGCTATTTGTCCACCTCTTCCTGACAAAAGATTTCTACCTCCGTCTCCGCCATCAGCAAAAATATTTCCATGCCCTTGCAAAATATTAGTAGAAATCTGAATACTTCCCCCTTCGCCTCCAGCAGTAGGAGGACACCCCCAACTCGGAGAAGGTGATCCATTTTCTGCAATAACAGAAATTCTGCCTTGAATTTCTAAGATATTAGAAACTTCTAAAATTATTGCTCCTCCACCAGCACCAGCTAATATAGCACCGCATTGACCAGGAATTTCTGAGCTTTCAGGTCCTCCAGATCCTAGCGTTTGAGGGAAAAAATAATTTTTATCTGATATAATCAATTCAGGATAACCTTGTTGATCGCTATTAAGAGAGCAATCCGCTTCAATAGTCAAATTCTCTGCTAATATTTTTATGCCCTTAAACTCTTCTAAATCTGGGTCTGTTTTTAAAAATAAATTTGCTTTATTGGTAATAAGTAAATCTTTAAATATATATTCGCCTGGTTCTATCTCGACATCCATAGAAATAAGCGTAAGCGGATCAAGAGAATCTATTATCCTGTCATTATCTAGATCAGAATAAACGCTATAGTTTTGAGTTCTTGGAGTTGATTCTTGCTCCTCAAAGTCTATACTATTATTATCCGTATCAATATATCTCAAATAACCGCTGTTATCTGGTTGCAGTTTTCTTGCGAAACTCTTATCTTCTTCAACACTATCTATTACCTGACCTTCTTTAACAATTGTTGCTCCCCAACCTAATACATCAATTTTACACTCCTTTGCTTCTTCTATATTTTTATGGTTGTCTTCGCTATTTTTTGGATTACAAGAAAAAATTCCCACTGAACCAATATTATCAGATAAATGACGAGTATCAGGACTCCAATCTGTCGCTGGCTCTCCATTATAGTCTCCAAATCCAATCAAATAATATCCATCGGAGGCAATAGTGCTAGTCGGAAACTGCTTATTTATGTATGGATCATTCCAGTCGCGCCCCTCGGAGAAATAACTTAGATAAAGTCCGCTAAGAGAAATATCTTGATCAAAAGGATTATAAATTTCGATAAATTCCTCTACTCCGTCGGCCCTAATTTCGGTAATCACTAATTGATTAACTAGGGATGAATCTATCCCTTCTCCGGTCTCTTCCTCCTGCCCACGTTCTTCACCACTCACATCCAACTCATTATTTTCGCTATTTTCTGCCCTGGGAGTCCCTTTTATTCCATTATTGCTTGCTCCGTTATTAGTATACCAAGATAAGTCATCTCCTCTTTCCATTGTTCGTTTTTCATCATTATTTCCAGCTATCCAATCCGGATCCGCAACGATCCTATCAATTAAAACACAATCTGAATTGAATAAATAGAGTAATTCGTTAGTGTTGTTTAGCCCGCCTGTATAAATTTTATCAGAAACGACTCCTGGGACAGAATCATCATCAGTTCTTTCTAAAAGATAAAAATCATTAGCAAAAATATCCTCATTTTCTCCCAAGATTATCTTAATCTGTTCATCTCGATCTAATATCTGCCATCCAGACAACGAAATAGTAGAAGTAGAAATATTCTTTAATTCAATCCATTCATCATTGGCGCTGTTATCGCTCCCCATCCAGGCAATTTCATTAAAAATGACAGGTGAATAAGCAGAAGAATTTAAATTCTCTTTAGAGCAATAATTAATCTCTTCAAGCTCGCCCGAATTTTCGTTATTATTCGAATCGTTACTGCCATTCCCACTTACATTTGATGATCCTCCTCCGCCGCCTAATGATTTTGTATAAATTTGTTTGTCTCCCTTGGAATTAGTTGGAGAGGGAGATTCGTTTAATATAAAGTCTTCGAAATTATTTTCCGTATCTATATATTCACTTCTCTCTATACTTTCTCCTGTTTTTAATCCATTATTCAAAATTTTACCCCTTGTTTCAATTGCTAAAACGGGTGCAGATTTAGTTGTTGAGCCCCATCCTACCCTATCTAAAATATTGCCGTTTTTGTCGCTAATAATCACTCCGCTAACGCTAGATAGCTGACTAGAAAAATTAGCATCTGATTCCAGCTCCTTGTTATTAATAATTAATTCTCCACTAGTTAAAAGAAAATGACCATGTGCCGGAATAATATTATTAGACCAATTAACTTTCTTCTTGGTGGATTTATTATTAGAATCGACTAACTCAATTTGGAAATTATCGTTATGAATTAAAACATCTGTATCGCTAGGATTATAAATCTCTATAAATTCATTCTTGCTATTATCTAACCCTACACAAACTTCATTTATTATAATCGAGAGAATTTCGCTCTTTATTGCTTTTGATAAATTTTCTTTATCATCTTTTTCAGAAATAACTTCAGGGAGCTCCTCTTCTTCTTGTTCTCTGTTGTTATTATCTTTTTCAATAAATTCCTCCATTTCTTTAATTTTATCCTGGGCATTCTCTAATTTTTTAAGTAAAGCAATAAAATCCTCTTCTGTTTTCATGTCCTTTGCTTCTTGTTCTAGTTGCTTAGATCCAGAATCGCTTAAAAATTGTTTTAAAAATTTAATTTGCTCCAATATTTTTTTAATTAATTCTCCTAATTGCTTATCATTGCCTTGAAATTCTGGAAGAGGTTCGGGAGAATCGTTAAAAGTGGGTTGAGCTATGCTGGCACCGAAAAAATTGGAAAACTTATTGTTAAATTTACTAAAAAACCCTTGAATCTTATCTCCTGTTCGTTCAAAAAAGCCTTTTCTATTCAAATTAAAGAAAGGAACAAAATCAGAAAATTCTATATCAATCTTCGGCTGATAATCCCAAGAATAATCGTGTATAATTTTTCCAGATCTATAACCGCTTTGTTTTCTGCTCATTTTTCCCTTAATAGACAAAATAAAACTAGAAATTTTCTTCCCTTTCGCTTGTTCTTTAGAATAATTCCAGCTAGTCCCGCTCAAACCCCCGACTGATCCCTTAGAAGCAGGCGGAGTCATGGGATTAACAGAATAAATCTTAATTACTGTCTCTTTTGTGCTTGGTGAATAAATAATAATATATTGAAAATTATGCTTTTCTTTATTTTTTAAAATCGTGTTATAAGAAAAATCTATGTCACCAAAACCAATCTTAGTTTCGTTCTCTTTTAACCATTGTCCTAAATATTTCAATGATTCTTTAACTGTAATTTTTTCAAACTCCACAAATAGGGCTGAGACATCTGTTGTCATAACTAATTTTCCAACCAAAAAAGCCATCTTTATGACTTCTTTTCCTAATTCTTTTGGCCCTTCTCTCAAAAAATAATCCATCATTTTACCTCTAATTGCTTGCCTTGTAATAATCACAATTGCTTCTTTTTCGGAATCTGAGGTGGAGATGACGGAGTCCATCCATTGAATAGTGAGTGGCTCTGGCAAAGAATGAAGAATATCTCTTATGTCTTCCTTGGGTAACTGAATATATTTATCTATCTCCTCTTGCGTTAATTCTTTTGCTCCAATGTTGAAGGAAAATAAAAAGAGGAATACAAAAACCCCTAATAGAACTAAACATAATCTTGAAATATTGTATTTTTTAATTAAAAAATTATTCAATTAAAATTCCTCCTAAAAATTCTTCAAACATTTGAGTGCATTCTCCAGTTTCATCTGGTAAAAACCTAGTATCAAATGTGTAAATTTTATCTTCTATCGGAATTTGAATAGCCACTAATTTCCCCCATTCTGGATGTTCTATTAGTATTCTTAAGGCAGAATATCCATCTATTTTTATAAATTTATAACCTCCTGATATCCCAGCAGAAAATCTTTCTGGATCTTTGATTCTCTTCCTCACTATATCAGCACTAATTTTGTCATATTCAATCCAAGAACTAATACCGCATCCCTCAACTAAAAGTCCCGACTTATCAATTTTTGCCTCCGGAGATGAAGTATTAATTATCCATTCATCAATTCCGATCTCTTGTTTATCTATTATCCACCCATCAGGAACCTTGAAGCTTATTCCCGCGCTTTCGTTCTTTACCATCATTCCGTCTTCTGTTTCTATTATTTCATAATTTTCTGGCGCCTCAAAAACAACTGCTGGCAACCACTCGTCTAATTCTTCCTTGTATGCTGACCATAAAAAAACGCCTCCAATAAGCATAGCTAAAAGGGCGAAAATGATTGAAAGATAAAATGGCTTTTGCATAGTTTTTATAACGCCTACTTCAACCCTACCTCTTATAATTCCCTCTGTCAATCAATGTAAATCTCGTCTAATCTCTCTCATAAAATGTTATAAAATAAAAAAAGGGGACTCGCGATAAATCGTGGCGAGCCCCCGTTGTATGTCAAAGATAAGCAGAATCTGCCGAAATTGTGAACTATGGATACAAAAAGATGTATCCTCCTGTCCTGCCATCTGCTTCGAAGCGATCACTTTTGGCGTCGAGATTTGCGACGCCAGGTATGCGAGCTCTTCGAAGCTCAATCCTAATGCGACATCAGTAAGTATTTGCACGAATGCAGAATCTTCTTGAAACGAATTCCCAGATATTCTTTCAAATGTAGCTCCAACTATAGGAAACATTCGAACTGTTTGTTCTGTTTCAAATGCAAGCACGGGAATGACCAAGAGTGAGGTCATTACCATTATGGCAAAAACCATCCTCATTGGTGTCTCCTTATGATTCAACCAAGGTATCCGCGTGTGCCTTCTTACTGCTTATTATCTTTCTCCCTGTTGGGAGTATAATGTACAATTCTGAAGTAAATTCAGATTAAAAAATTCAACCCCTAAATTCTCTAATCTAAATTCAACTTTTTTATCCTAGCATACCTATTTTTTAATGCAAGCCTTTAAGCGCATTTAATCTCTTTAGGGGTTATAGAAAAATAATAGATTTAATAAAATGAAAAATAATGACCCCCAGAGATGAATCCTGGGGGCATTCTTGCTTGAGTCTCAAGTTGCAAAACACAGGTCAGGATAATTTTCCAAGAAAAAGATCCTTACCTTTTTTAATGCTCTTCTCTCGCTACTAAACGCCGCTTGTTTGGTATTCCCCATTTTCACCCCTATTTCTCTGTGACTACAAGGGATATGCCCACTAAGCCCAAATCTTAGCTCTAAGTTTTGTCTCTCTCTAGAGCTGAGACACTCATCCATGGCATGCTCAAGGGCTTCCTTTCTCAATATTCTTAGAGCTTCCATTTCAACTGGTCTATCTCGAAGATACTCTGGAGAATATAAGGGCTTCTCCAAAAACAACTCTGTCTGTTCTTCGGCGTCATCTCTTGTGTTAGCCCGAGATTCTACGTTAAAAACTCTTCGAGAACGCACCAATTCTTCAACTGTACCCTGTTCATAACCAGTAGATTCACAGAATCTTCTAATTAAATCAGAAGAGACGTGCCAAGGGAAGCGACTTTCTCTTATAGTTAAATCCAGATAACGCTCCAACTTGGCCAAAAGTTGACATTGTTTAACTGGAAGCCGAACGCTTGATTGCCTTCTCATCCAGCTCATGAAGCCATTTCTCAAATAATAGAAAGCATAAGTGCTAAACTTCCATCCCCGCTTTATCTCAAAGCGTTCTAGCGCTTTTTCAAACTCAGGATATGTAGCAAAAATTGCATCTTGCCAGAAATGCGGAAGAATGAGATAACGCTTACATAGCTTCTGCACAATCAAAGCATTCAAACTTTGGAAAAGCTGAACCTTTGCTTCTTCATCTCCTTGTTGGGCTTGTTTTACTAAAGACAGTTGATCTTCCCTTGAAAACGCTGGGATTATCGATAACAAATTCAAACTCTTAACAGAATTCATCTAATCAATCTCCTTATGGGTTCTCAACCCAAACTAAACGACTTATCAAAGAACTTTAGATAATTTATTACATAAAAAAAACAGCTTGTCAAGCCGAAAATACTCCTTAATTTGCTTTAAGTTCCTAACTATTACTCACTACTCTGTTTTAACTCTTTTATCAGCTTGTCTCAAGCTTTTCATAGTGTGAAAAACAATCTTTCCTTGTTCAAGCTTAAGAATTACTTTTTCTCCATATATAATCTCACCAGTAACAATGCTTAGAGATAACGGATCAAGAATAAATTTTTGAATAACTCGTTTCATTGGTCTTGCTCCTAAATTAGGATCAAATCCTTTTTCAACTAAGAAATTCTTAACCTCTTCTTTAACTTGAATCTTTATCCCCTTTTTCGTAAGCCGTTTTTCAACTTTAACTAATTCTAAATCAACAATTTCTCGAATTTTTTTCTGATCAAGATAGTTAAAAATAATTGTTTCATCAACTCTATTTAAAAATTCCGGACTAAATCTCTCTTTTAATGCTTCTCCCACTTTATTCTTAAGAGTTTGATAATGGTCTTCTTTCCCGTGAGTAAATCCTAAATTACCCATTCTGGCAATAAACTTAGACCCAAGATTAGATGTCATTATAATAATACTATTTTTAAAAGAAACCTGTCTGCCCTTGGCATCAGTTAAGCGACCATCATCTAAAATTTGAAGTAATATATTAAAAACCTCTGAATGGGCTTTTTCAACCTCATCCAAAAGAATCACGCTATAGGGTCGCCTTCTAACTTTTTCTGTTAATTGGCCGGCTTCCTCATATCCAACATACCCAGGAGGACTTCCGATCATCTTGGAAATTGTATGGCGCTCCATATATTCTGACATATCTAAACGGATCAAAGCGTTTTCATCATTAAATAAAAACTCTGCCAAAGCTTTGGCTGTTTCTGTTTTACCAACACCAGTAGGCCCTAGAAAAATAAAAGAACCAAGAGGTTTATCCTCTTCTGCAATGCCTGCTCTACTACGTCTGATAGCATTAGAAATCGCTCTAATTGCCTGATTTTGCCCAATAACTCTCCTACCGATAACCTTCTCCATTCTAACTAATTTTCTTGCTTCTTCTTCTAAAAGATTTGTTGCTGGAATTCCTGTCCATCGAGCAACAACTCGAGCAATATCTTCTTCTCCTACTTCTTCTTTTAATACTTGATGCTCCTTACGAAAATTAATTAATTCTTTTTCTTTTTTCTTAATCTCTTTTAAAACATTTGGCACAAGACCATATTTAATACGAGCTACTCCCTCTAAATCACCGCTTCTTTCCGATACTTCTGCTTTAAAATTTAACTTATCTACATCTTCTTTCATTTGCCTTAGTTCTTGAATTAAGTCTTTCTCTACTTTCCATTTCATTTCAATTCCTTTAGCCTTTTCTTCAAGATTTCCCAATGATCGCCTACAAATACTTAACCGCTTTTTAGACTTAGCATCTTTTTCATTTTTCAATGCTTCTCTTTCAATTGTTAATCTCTGAATTTCTTTTTTAACATTTTCTAATTCTTCTGGTTCGGATTCTATCTCTAAACGCAATCCAGAAGCTGCCTCATCCATTAAATCAACTGCTTTGTCTGGCAAAAATCTATCTGGGATATAGCGGGCAGATAATTCAGCTGCTGCGATTATAGCTGGATCTTTTATCTTTACCCCATGATGAATTTCATATTTTTCTTTAATTCCACGTAAAATTGCAATAGTATCTTCAATGCTTGGTTCGGTAACATAAACAGGCATAAACCTTCTTTCCAAGGCTGCGTCTTTTTCAATATATTTTTGATATTCTTTTAAAGTGGTCGCTCCCACTGCTTTTAATACGCCTCTGGCTAATGCTGGTTTTAACAAATTAGAAGCATCAACAGAACCCTCTGCTGCACCAGCACCCATAACAGTATGAAGCTCGTCTATAAATAAAATGTAATGGCCTTTTGATTTTTCAATTTCTTTAAGCAAGGCCTTAATTCTTTGCTCAAATTCACCACGGTATTTCGTGCCAGCAATTAAAAGCCCAAGATCTAAAGAGATAATCTCTTTTGTTTTTAAACTTTCAGGTGCATTTCCTTTAATAATTCTTTGGGCTAATCCTTCAACAATAGCTGTCTTTCCAACACCTGCTTCACCTATCAAAACAGGGTTATTCTTAGTTCTGCGAGATAAAATTTGAATTACTCTTTTAATCTCATTCTCTCTTCCAATTATCGGATCAAGCTTGCCCTCTTTTGCCGATGTGGTAAGGTTTTGACAATATTTTTCAATAACTTGATATTTAGATTCTGGATTAGGATCAGTAATGCTTTCCCCTCCTCGAATTTCAGTCAAATGCTCAAAAATTCTATTATAATCAATTCCTTCTGAAGCATAATTTTCTAAAATAGTTTTTGCTCCTGATGGAACTTCAAAAAGAGCCAAAAACAAATGTTCTGCTGAAATAAATTGGTCTTTCATTTTTACTGTTTCTCTTCTAGCCCTATCTAGAACTCTTGCCATGTCTTGGGTTAAGTAGAATTGACCATCTATGTGTGGTTGCTGTGGAGCATCTTTAGCTTCAGAAAAATCCTTTCTTGTATTAATAGCATTTAATGTTTTTTGTTTTAAGCCAATGGTATCTATTTTTATCTTTTTCAAAATCGTTGCCACCACTGTCCCTTCCTGACTCACTAAGGAATACAAAAGATGCAGAGCATCAATCTGCTGTTGATTTTGTTTCCGAGCCAGCTCTTGTGCCATAAAAATTGCCTGCTGGGCTCTTTGAGTAAATTCTCCGCCTGGATTAACTAACATATTACCATTTATTTAAACTCAAATAGCATGATAAGTCAATGCTTAGCACTTCTCTTTAATTAAAATATGGTAAGAAAATAAAGCAAGCAACGATCGCGGCGCCGATAATTGACATTAACACTGCTGCTGCTGCCAAATCCTTAATCGCCCTAATCTTCGGATTATGGTTTAAGTCGATTAGATCAGTTACTCTCTCTACTTGAGTATTCATAAGCTCTAGGCTTAATACTAAAAAAATACAAAAAACAACCATTACTCTTTCAATGGGCAAGAGAGGGAAATAAAACATTAAAAAAAACATTACAACGCTAATAAAAATCCCTGCTCTAATGGTATTTTCTTCTCTAATAGCAATTTTTAAGCCAGAAAAAGCTACTTTAAAACTTTTTCCTAATTTTTTTATACTAATTATCATAATGATTCAATTTATAATTAAAAATATTTTTCTTTATTGGACCAAAAATTAAAATATATATTCCTGCTAATAGATATATGGCGCTCGTTCGAGCCATACCGTCTTTCTCGAATCTTCTTATACTACCATAAATTCTGGCATCTTTTATTCTTTTATGTTTACCAAAATGTCTTGCTCTCCATAAATAATCATGATCTTCCGCAAGTTTAATCTCCTCGTCAAATCCATTTATTCTTTTATGAACATCTCTTTTTATTAAAATAGTTCCCATAAACGCAAGGGGAATTATTCTTGTTATAAAATTAAATACCTTAAAAAAAAGAATGCATGAAGTGCGTTTTTTATCAGGGAAGATTAAGAAGGTGGCCATATCCAAACTATTCTTCTTAAATTTTTCTAAAACATTTTTTAAAAAACCCTTCGGCAATAAAATGTCAGCATCTACAAAAAACAATAGTTCCCCTTTTGCTGCTTTTGCTCCTTCATTCCTTCCTTTTGCTGCTAACCCGCCTCTAACTATATTGCATCCAAACTCTTGGGCAATTTCTTTTGTCCTATCTTTTGAATTAGCGTCTGCGACGATAATCTCTAAATCTCCATCAAATTTTTGTTTTTCAATTGATTTAAGTAATCTTGGGAGATATTTCTCTTCATTAAGTGTAGGAACAATAATTGAAATCATATATTATAGTATTTTAGTAAAATTATGCTTTTCTGGCAATAAAAAAAGACTCTTATAGAGTTTTTAAAATTCGGTAGGGGAGGCACAGGGGACAACTAGTGTCTTGTGCCTCCCCTCTTATTGCTTCGAAAGCTCATAGAGCTTCGATGCGCCGAGTTCCCTCGGCAAAATGTAGACGAGTTATCTAATCAATCTAGACAGTTAATACCAGTGCACGTTTCCCCCTTTGTAAGCACGGATGCTCTCAGACGTTATGACCGAGTGTACTCAGGCCGACTGAGTTAAGCACAAGCATACACCATCCCCCTTTCTTTGACTCTAGTCATTGATAGGTAGTCCATCAACTAGAGATTAGATATTATTAATATATCAAAAAATCTCTCTTTTGTCAAGCGTCTTTGGTAATGTATACACACATATGGCACTTTTTGGTAGTCTAAGGGCATATGAAAACTATGCCTAAAAATACACAAGAAGAGCGTTATCGTTGGATAAAGTCTATCATAGACAAAGATATCACAATT